>CAYJIL010000014.1:0-34228 GCA_964370235.1 uncultured Rikenellaceae bacterium
AAAAAAAGCAATCGATTACTAGTAATCGATTGCTTTTTTTGTTGCGAACACTTCGCTAAAACGAGAGTGTGGCACCCAAAGAGTATGACCTAAGTGGCATAGGGTAATAATCTACCGATTCGTAGTACTCATCGAATAGGTTATTAACTCTTAGGCGTGGTGTTACCTCAAATCGCCCTTTGGTTTTAATTTTGTAATTTAGCTCAACATCGTTAATAATATAACCTTCTGTCGAGTAGCTATTATCGGGCGTTGTGTAACGCTGCGATGTATAATATGCCGTATATGACCAGCTTATCCCCCGCCAATCTCCGCTATAACGGACATTAAACTTATGCTTGGGGATGTAGGGTAGCTGTTTACCCACGCTTGAATCATCAATGCTAGATGGCTCACGATTTTGGGACGAAGCATAGGTGTAGTTGGCTCTTATTCGATGGCGATAACTGCCAGTCTTAAAGTCGGCCTCGCCCATTAGCTCGACACCCTGCGAAACCACTCGTTTCATATTCACTGGTGCCCAATAGTAGCTCGATGTTGGCAACCACACAATCCATTCGTTAATATTCATAATGTAGTATGTTGCATCGAACCTAAGCCTTGTTTTGCCTACAACTGCCTTTGACGACAATGTAAGATCATAGGAAATACCTTCCTCGGGCTTTAGATCGGGATTACCTCCCGGTACCCAATATAAATCGTTAAGGCTTGGGTAACGGCGGTTATATGATAGCGATTGGCTAAGGCTTAGCTTGTCTTTTACTAGTGGGGTTTCCATTCCTAGCGAGAACATTCCACCCAAATCGTTATCAATCATTGTTAACGACCCCTCGGCTGTTGCCTTAAACTTATGCGATGGCTTATATAGTGCATATGCATTCAAAAGAGCTTCGCCTCGTGTCACACTACCATTTGAATAGCTTTGCGACGAAGCAGCATCGAATGTGTATGATGCAATACCACCTAGTGTTAGTTTGGGGTCTATGTCATACTGATAACGCCCCTTTACAACTGCACGGTGCGAATGGTTACCTCTAGTTGTAATGTCGTCACTAGTTTCAAAATAACTAGTGTAATCCATGTTGCTATATATGTAGCCCCCTACAACCTCCCAATAGTGGTTGCCATAGCTCTTATCAAAGCGTAGTGCATACTTGAGCGAGGCATCCTCTTCGCTCTCGTGCTTAACAGAATTTAGCGTTATGGGCTGTGGTAGTTCTCTCTCGCCCATTGTTAACCACAGGTTCGAAGATAGCGTTCCGCCCCACACCTTAAAGTAGCTCTCTTGCATGATTGCGCCATTTTGGTAGGCACTATCCTCTCGACGCTCGCTGCGTGGAGTCACGCTAAATATTTTGTTAATATATCTAAAGTCGTTGTCGGAGCGAGTATAAAACAATCTCAAACGGTGCATCGAACGCTCTTTTTCGATTGTGGCCGAAATAGCTGCCGTGTATGTATCATATGAACCACCCTCGATAAATGCTTTGACAGGATGCTCGCCACCCCACTCTGGAGCATTAGAAAGATAGATAGAGCCACCCAATGCACCACTACCCGATGATGTTCCTCCGCTACCATGACGCATGGCTACACCATCGACAAAGAAAACCGGAATTTTTGAGAAGTCGAAACTTCCGCTCATAGACGGGTTGATGTTGATACCGTTCCAGTTAACTGCCGTGTGCGAGGAGTTAGTTCCCCTAAACGAAGATGTAGCTAAGGCTCCTTGACCATAACTCTTGATGTAGACTCCCGAGTTTTCACTCAAAAGCTCAGATAGAGACAAGCTCTTTGAAGCCTCCATAATCGAAGGTTCCAAAGAGCTTATTCTGCTGCCTACTGCGCTCACACCCAGTGTTGGATCTGAGATTATGTCTACATCATAAACCTCTATCACCAATTCGTCACTTTGTGCACAAAGCGATAAATTAGCTACTAGAAGTATAATTAGTAGTGCTAATTTACGCATGACTAGTATCTAAATATCATAAAGTTTGGTAGTACACCCACTTCGTAAGTTTCTAGCTCAGCACCATTATAGATGTTAAGAACTACCATTTTGCCGCTTTGTGTATAATCTACTGCGTCTGCAATCCAAAGGTTGCCATCTGGCGAAATAGCCATATTGTATAGCGTTTGAACAACATCGTTTCTTACAGTATATGATGGCTCACCAATATTTGAAGAAGTTGATGTATCAAACATATAGATGTTGTGCATACCAGCAACTGTCGCACTAAAGACGATTGCTGTACCATTACCCGAGATAGTACATCTACTCGTCCATCGATTATCAATTACCTCTTGTGGAAGAGCTAGGCTCTTTACGATTGTGTTTGTATATATGTCGATACACACAAACTCGGTACCCGTCATAGCCCAAAAGCGTTTTTGGTGGTCTGCCATAAGTGGTGTAGCAGTCATACCCACGGTTGGAATCTCGGTAATAATGCTTTTGCTTTGTGAGTCCATTACCATAATAGCATCATAGTTCCATCTATCTTCTGCTGGTACTGGAGTATATTTTGCAATATAATTGTGTGTCGAAGATGCAATCATGCGACCAGTTCCTGCACCTACGTCAACAGTACCTATAATCTCGTGCGACACTACATCAATCAAGGTCATTTGATTTGTGTATAGGTTTGAAACGATAGCCTCACTACCGCTCAAGAATTGCACATACTGAGGAGCCGAAAACTCGCCCTTCTCCGATGATATTGTTTCTACTTGCTTGAAAGTGCTGTAATCTAGTACCTCGATTTTGTTTGAGCCACTCACTGGAACATAAAAGTTATCGCCCATAACAGCGATAGACTGACCAACATCACCCAAAGGTCTTTGGTTGTATGTTTCGAATAGCTTATTACTAACCTCGCCTTTGTAGTTAATAGTAGAAATATCACTATTACCCTTTTGGAAATTACCCTCGTTTAGAATATAAACATAAGGATCTGTTGGATCTGTAGTTGGAATGTCTATCTCTTCGTTACATGAGAATAGTGCCAAAGACATAGCACAAAGTGTTAAAAGCTTTTTCATTTTAAAAAAAAATTTAAGCTCAAGATCATGCAATATGATAGCACAAAAAAAAGGAAGTACTACCTTTGCCTTCACCCGAAGCATTGTTAGTTTAAAGGTAAATAGGAGCGGTCTTCTGGCTCACTTCATATCTTGGTGCACCTTCCCACCCAATTTTGGACAGTGGCACTATTACACTAGATTATAGAAGATTACAGCTGCGGGTACAGCTCCGCCAATTTCATGCGGATTCCCTCATTTTGCCTAAGGACAAAACTTTCTCCTAAGTATGGCGCAAAGATAATCAAAAAAACGAACACCCCACCCCACAGCCATAAATATCGATACTAAATTTAGTGTATGAATTATTTTTCCTACCTTTGTTGGATAGGAAATATAAAATTTGTTAGATATGGTAAAGATAGGAACAACGCTCTCACCCGTTGCTACAAAGGTGGTTTTATGTGGTAGTGGTGAGCTAGGGAAAGAGGTTGCACTAGAGCTACAACGCTATGGTGTTGAGGTAGTAGCGCTCGACAAATATGCCAATGCACCAGCTATGCAGGTTGCACACCGTTCATATATTGTCTCGATGCTTGATGGCAAGCGACTAAGAGAGATTATCGAGGCCGAAAAGCCCGATTACATAATCCCCGAAATTGAGGCTATTGCTACCGATACGCTAGTAGAGCTAGAGAGCGAGGGTTATACTGTAATTCCTACTGCTAAGGCAACTAAACTGACGATGAACCGTGAGGGTATTCGCCGATTAGCAGCCGAAGATTTATCACTTCCAACATCGACATACCGCTTTGCTTCGACTCGTGAGGAGTTTGATGTAGCCATTGCCGAGATTGGTTTGCCATGTGTGGTTAAGCCTGTAATGAGCTCGTCGGGTCATGGGCAATCGCTTGTGCGCAAGAGCGAAGATATCGACCACGCTTGGAACTACTCTCAAGAGGGTGGTCGTGCTGGTGCTGGCCGTGTGATTGTCGAGGGGTTTGTAGATTTCGACTATGAGATAACACTACTAACGGTTCGCCATAGCGCAGGTACTTCGTTCCTTGAGCCTATTGGTCACCTACAAAAAGATGGCGACTATCGTGAGTCGTGGCAGCCACAAGCCATGAGCCCTGCTGCACTAGAGGGTGCTCGTGATATTGCACAAAAGGTAACCGATGCACTTGGAGGTAGAGGTATTTTTGGTGTCGAGCTATTTATCAAAGGCGACAAGGCTATCTTTAGCGAAGTATCACCTCGCCCACACGACACGGGTATGGTGACAATGATTTCACAAGATCAATCACAGTTTGCACTGCACGCAAGAGCGATACTTGGTCTACCAATCCCAAATATCGAGTTTCATGGCGCTTCGGCATCTCGTGCCATAGTGGTAGAGGGCGATAGCGACAAGGTAGTATTCTCGGGGCTAGACAAAGTACTTTCGCAACCAAATACTCAAATGCGTATTTTTGGTAAGCCCGAAGTATCGGGACACCGCCGCATGGCAGTTCTGCTTGCAAGAGGCAATGATGTTGCCGATGCACGCTCAAAAACTGGAGTTATGGAAAATGAGCTAGGTGTTGAGGTATTGCCACGATAACTCATACAGATGATAATAAAAAATGGTTGCACCCAACAAAAGGTGCAACCATTTTTTTATAGCTTTATATATATCTTTTTGCGGTATAGAGGATATACCATTAAGTAGACTATAACAACAAAGAGCACGCCCCACAGCAATGTTATCATCTCTTGTGGCAAAACTCCATCGAGTGCCCAGTCAAAAGTTTGTGCAATACTCATGTCATTATACACATTAACTTTGTAGAGAGCAGGAGCAATTAAAATATGTAGAGCATAGGCAAAAATGGTGTTTGTGCCAAATACCATTGCTGGTTGAAAAATCTTTTTCCACTTTAAAATATCGCTAAAGATATATAGCACTGCCCAACATACCATCGCAAGACCAGCAGTCACTAGTACAAAGCTACTACTCCATAACATCTTGTTAATAGGTATGATACTATGTAAATTTAAACCTATCACAGTAGCAGAACCAATACCACAAATTGCTGTTGTAGATAGCCTGTGCCATACGCCTTGTGATGGAGTAGTCATCAAAATAGCCGCAATATAACCCAATAGCATAGATGCCGTAGCCGATATTGTACCAAACAAGCCCTCGGGATCGAACGCAATGCCTATATTATACATATTTGCCTCGCCTATTATTGCAAGGTCGACCATGCGAGCAAAGCTACCTTCGGCTGTTAAATCGCCCAAACCAAGAGTCATACAAGCATACAATACCAAAAGAGAGTAGGCGGTAACAGCAATTAGCCATTGTTTTTTTAGCGCAATTACAATCAAACCACCCAACACATAGGCAAGAGCAATGCGCTGCAAGACGCCCATTATTCGCAAGCCCTCGAACTCGAAACCCGACGAGTATAAGTTAAGGAATAGGCCTACTCCAAAGATTTTGGCACCTCTAATTATTAACTTTTTAACAAGTGCCTTATCATCGGTTGATCGTTGATATACCATCCTAAACGATGCACCAACAATAAAAATAAAGAATGGGAACACCAAGTCGGTTAGAGTTAAACCATCCCAACTAACGTGTCTCAGCTGTGGGTAGGCATCGCCAATGTATTGATTATTTACTAGGATCATTAGGGCAACTGTAAGCCCTCGAAAAATGTCTAAAGAAAGTAGCCTCTCTCTCATATTATTTAAATTTGTAGGGTTATAATTACAAAGATAACAAAAAAAGGGTTACCAGACAATCGTCCGATAACCCTTTTATTATGTAGATTATTATCTATTTTACGTAGAATAGATCTTTACCTGTTACGGCACGTGCTTTCTCATCGCCCTCTTTGCGAATCATAACTGCACCATCGTCCCAGTTCGAAGGCCATCCACCAATGATGTTGCCGATGCACGCTCAAAAACTGGAGTTATGGAAAATGAGCTAGGTGTTGAGGTATTGCCACGATAACTCATACAGATGATAATAAAAAATGGTTGCACCCAACAAAAGGTGCAACCATTTTTTTATAGCTTTATATATATCTTTTTGCGGTATAGAGGATATACCATTAAGTAGACTATAACAACAAAGAGCACGCCCCACAGCAATGTTATCATCTCTTGTGGCAAAACTCCATCGAGTGCCCAGTCAAAAGTTTGTGCAATACTCATGTCATTATACACATTAACTTTGTAGAGAGCAGGAGCAATTAAAATATGTAGAGCATAGGCAAAAATGGTGTTTGTGCCAAATACCATTGCTGGTTGAAAAATCTTTTTCCACTTTAAAATATCGCTAAAGATATATAGCACTGCCCAACATACCATCGCAAGACCAGCAGTCACTAGTACAAAGCTACTACTCCATAACATCTTGTTAATAGGTATGATACTATGTAAATTTAAACCTATCACAGTAGCAGAACCAATACCACAAATTGCTGTTGTAGATAGCCTGTGCCATACGCCTTGTGATGGAGTAGTCATCAAAATAGCCGCAATATAACCCAATAGCATAGATGCCGTAGCCGATATTGTACCAAACAAGCCCTCGGGATCGAACGCAATGCCTATATTATACATATTTGCCTCGCCTATTATTGCAAGGTCGACCATGCGAGCAAAGCTACCTTCGGCTGTTAAATCGCCCAAACCAAGAGTCATACAAGCATACAATACCAAAAGAGAGTAGGCGGTAACAGCAATTAGCCATTGTTTTTTTAGCGCAATTACAATCAAACCACCCAACACATAGGCAAGAGCAATGCGCTGCAAGACGCCCATTATTCGCAAGCCCTCGAACTCGAAACCCGACGAGTATAAGTTAAGGAATAGGCCTACTCCAAAGATTTTGGCACCTCTAATTATTAACTTTTTAACAAGTGCCTTATCATCGGTTGATCGTTGATATACCATCCTAAACGATGCACCAACAATAAAAATAAAGAATGGGAACACCAAGTCGGTTAGAGTTAAACCATCCCAACTAACGTGTCTCAGCTGTGGGTAGGCATCGCCAATGTATTGATTATTTACTAGGATCATTAGGGCAACTGTAAGCCCTCGAAAAATGTCTAAAGAAAGTAGCCTCTCTCTCATATTATTTAAATTTGTAGGGTTATAATTACAAAGATAACAAAAAAAGGGTTACCAGACAATCGTCCGATAACCCTTTTATTATGTAGATTATTATCTATTTTACGTAGAATAGATCTTTACCTGTTACGGCACGTGCTTTCTCATCGCCCTCTTTGCGAATCATAACTGCACCATCGTCCCAGTTCGAAGGCCATCCACCAATGATGTTGCCTAACCAAACAATCTTGATTGGGTGTAGACCCTTAGCAAGTGCTACCGATTTGCTAGCACGAGAGAAACGCTTAACCTCGCCATCGTTATCGACAAGTAGCTTACCATCAATCCAAACATCGTTGTGGTTTGACCAGAAGTGGTAAACGCCATCCTCAGGAATCTCGATGAAACCCTCGGCAGTGTTACCTACTTGCTTAGTATCACGAAGAGAAGAGTGCCAGCTCTCGCTAACTACCATCTCTTTTAGTTCTTTGATAGTCGAAGTTTTTGCCTTCTCGCTAGATGCTGCTAGAGCTGCACGGTCTAGGTATTTACCCGGAACTGTTGTCATCTTAAGACCTGCCTTAGCACCTTTAACATCTGCTGCTGGAGCAAGAGATTGCTTCTCAATAGTGATTGTGCGCACTGGGCTCATCTTACCCGATGGAAGAACCGATGCAATCTTTAGAGTTGTATTCTCTGAGAAAGTAAGCGGAGCTGTGTACTCAGTTGAGTTAGCCGAAAGATCGCTACCATCTGTGCTATATACCATCTTGATTGGACGAGTAGTTTCAAACTCTAGTGTAGCATTGTCTGTGAATGCAACAAAGTTAGTTGAACCATTTGGCTGCTCAGGCATTGGAATGTGGTAGTTGATATCGTGCATATCAAGTCTAACCGCTGCATTGTTAAGTCTGCGAGCAAAATCGTCAAAGTTTTTGTTGTCTAGCTTAGACCAACCAATCTCGGCAACCGCCAAAGCACGTGGATATAGTCTGTACTCCATTAGCTCGTTAGTGTACATGTACTCTGTCCACAGGTTAGCTTGAACACCAAGAATCTTATCTTCTTTACCAATCTCGATAAGCTCTTTTGGAGTTGGATCGTAGCTATAAGTCTTGCTAACTGGAGCATAACCACCAATAGCAACTGGCTCAATCATGTAGTCACCTTGGTAGTGGTCGATGTATAGACCGCCCGAGTTTGGAGTCATAATCACATCGTGACCCATCTTAGCAGCAGCAACACCACCATCTTCGCCTCTCCACGACATTACCGTAGCGTTAGGTGATAGACCACCCTCTAGAATTTCATCCCATCCAATTAGCTTCTTGCCATGTGCAGTAAGCATTTTTTCGACACGACGAATAACGTAGCTTTGTAGGTTCTCTTCAGCCGAGTGACCATCTTTAGCTTGTAGTTTCTCGGCACGAATGCGAGCCTGACATCTTGGACACTCTTTCCACTTAGTTTTTGGACACTCGTCACCACCAATGTGGAAGTATGTACCCGGGAACAATGGCACAAGCTCATCGATAATATCTTGAATGAATGCAAAAGTCTCCTCACGACCCGGACACATTACAACATCCTCTACACCCCAAATAATACGTGGAGTTGTAGGCTCTCCCGAACACGATAGTTCTGGGTAAGCTGCAATAGCCGCAAGTTCGTGACCCGGAAGCTCGAACTCAGGAATTATCGTAATTTGACGCTCTGCTGCATAAGCTACAATCTCTTTAATCTCCTCTTGAGTATAGAAACCACCATACTCGTGACCTTCGCCCTCGATACGCTTAGAGCCTATCTCTGTTAGCTTAGGGTATTTCTTAATCTCAACTCTCCAGCCTTGGTCCTCTGTAAGGTGCCAGTGCATACGGTTGATTTTGAACATGGCAAGAACATCAAGCTGCTTTTTAACAAAATCAGCAGGCATAAAGTGACGACACGGATCAAGCATGATACCACGGTAACCAAAACGAGGCTCATCAGAAATCTCTACTGTTGGTGCGCTCCACTGAATACCGCTCACTGTTACTGGTGATGCAATCTCAGCAGGAAGTAGCTGCATTAGCGACTGCATACCATAGAATAGACCTGCTTTGTCTTTACCAACTACTGTTACGCCATCTTTTGTTACCGATAGCTTATAACCCTCTGCCTTTAGGTCTAGAGATGGGTCGATAGATAGAGCGATATCGCCATCTGCCGATTCAACTGCTGTATTATAGCCAGTTGATTGCTTAATTTGAGCTGCAAAGAACTCTGCAATAGTTTTAGACTCTTGGCAACCTGCCGATAGAGCCGTCGAACTCTTTAGCATAAAACGCTCGGCACCTACTGTGCTCGTTTGTGCAGGAACAGGAATAATGTTTACACCCTCGTTATAGGATGTAATAACCCCTGCATCGCCACACGAAAACATTGCAGCCCCAGCAATAGCTAGCGACAGCAGTGTTGTTTTGTTTGGTTTTCTCATTGTCGTTATTTTTTGTTTAGTTAATTGTGATCAAATATGGCTAGAGCCTGCGCACCCAAAAATGGTTGTCTTTGGTTAGCTCTAGGGCTAGTAATATTTAGATTTTGTTGTGTGAGCTAAGATTTCAAATTTGGCTTGATATTACAGCACTCACACGCAGGCAAATATTGTATAAGCTTAAATATATTGTCTACAAATTTATTCATAAACAACTATATAACAAAAACTTACATTCACCCACAATCTATACAACGACAAAACTACACAAAATGTTTTAAATTATCAAACTTTGAAGTTGCTATTTAAAACTTAAAAGATCATTTAATAAAAATGCATATAGTAAAATTTTGATATATAATTAACATATAACAAAAAACTATCATCATTCGATAACAATTGACTTTGAACCGGTTTAAATAAATATAATTTATAGTAATTGGGCAAAAAATTATTATAAAAGAGTATATTTGCACCTATAAAACTCAAATAATAGATAGATATGAAGAAAATAAACCTATCCACTTTTTTTATTTGGTCTATTGCATTTTTTATTGCACATGGATGCAGCACCAAAGCTACAAGCCCATACAAGAACATGGCAGACATAGGAATGCAAACGCTCGGGCAAATGCGTGATAGTAGCGGTGTATGGATAATTAACGATATTGGTTGGTGGAACTCGGCAAATCTTCTTACTGCAACTCTGCGATATGGCGAGATTAGCGGCAAAAGCGATAGCCTAAAACCAATGGTAGAGGATATATTTATAAAAGCACGCACTATTGGCGATCATGGCGATTTTATTAACGACTACTACGACGACGAGGGCTGGTGGCTACTAGCATGGATAGATGCATATAAGCAGTACAAAGACACTAGATACTTGGATATGGCAAAGTATTTGTTTAACGACATGGCACTTAGCGGAGATAGTGTTTGTGGCGGTGGAATCTACTGGAAAAAACCAAAGCAATATAAAAATGCCATTGCAAATAGCCTATTCAACCTGAGTGCAGCAAGGCTATATAGTATTACCAAAGAGGATTATTACCTAAAGAAACTACGCACTAATGCTCAGTGGTTTATAGACTCGGGCATGATTGCACAAGATGGCACGGTATATGATGGCTTAAAGGATTGTAGCCCACGAGGAATTAACTACACCTACAACAGTGGCGTGGTTATAGCATGGCTAACCGAGCTATACCTCATAGACAATAATAGCGAGCATTTGGCTCTTGCCCAAAAAGTAGCCGATGCAGCAATTACAAACCTAGTTAACGAGGACGGAATATTAAAAGACGAAAAAGAGCCAAACCTTAACAACGATGGTGTGCAATTTAAAGGCATATTCATTAGGCACTTGGGCTTGCTACACAAAGTTACACAAGAGGATAGATACCGTAATTTTATACTAAAAAACGCAGACTCAATTATCGCTAACAACTACGATAAAAAATCTCGTTCGTTTGGTAGCTTATGGTACGGAAAATTCGATGAGGTGGACTCAAAGCGACATTCAAGCGCATGGGAGGCAATTTTAGAAGCATATAACATCACAAAATAATTATCTTATACTTAGCGTAAAATAAATAGAAAACTATTTGCGTTATAGAAAATGTAAACAAACACAAACTACACTTATGAAAAGGAATTTATTTGTTATGCTAGTCGCAATGTTTGCGGTAGTATCAGCGGCTTTTGCTTCGACAAGCACAGAAGAGAAAGCAAAAACTATTAACCTAACAAAGGCTCAATTTGAGGCTAAGGTGGCAGATTTAGATGCCGAGAAATGGAAGTATCTAGGCGACAAGCCTGCAATCGTAGATTTTTATGCAGACTGGTGCCCACCATGTAAGCGCATTGCACCTATTCTTGATGAGCTTGCAAAGGAGTATGATGGCGAAATAGTTATATACAAAGTCGACACAGACAAGGAGAAAGAGATAGCTGCAGCATTTGGTATTCGCTCGCTTCCTACACTACTATTCATTCCTGCTAAAGGTGACCCACAACTAAAAGTAGGCGCAATGGATAAGGAAGGCTTTGTTAAGCAAATTAACGAAACTCTACTTAACAAATAGTAGCAAACTTTAACAACAAAATATGGCGTCTTGAGTAATTCGAGACGCCATATTTTGTTATATACCTATACAAAAAATGGGTGGGCTAACCATCACGGCGCACCACCCGGGTATTAAAGTATGTAAAAAAGTTTCTGATTAGTTTTGAGGAACTATATACTCTGTGTTCTGTGGATCAAAGTTAGCCCAACCTGTTGTCCAGTTAGCATCGTTTGTCTCCGAAGAAGAGAATGCACCACGATACTCTACGTGGTCGAAACCTTCTGCAACAGCTGCATTAGTCCATACAGCACCACTTGCAAGTGGACTAGACGTAGCAGGTATCATATTTGGAGCAGTTAGATTTTGTGGATCACCTGCAAGTTTAAGATCAGAGATCATTGCCAAAGGAGAAACGTTTTTAGTTGGAGCATTCCAAATACTCGACACAATTGTTTCTGCGATATTCAAGTCTACGATGTTTTGACGATCCTTTGGATTGTTAGCTTCGTCTTGGAAGTTACGGATATTACCTGCAAGTACGTTACCTTCGATAGCTAGTTCGCCCGAAGCTGCCATATCTTGGCTATTACCACCCTTGTCGTTCTCTACGATTAGACCAATTGGATAACCTGCAATTACAGAGTTAAATAGGTTACACTGAGAGCTACGGCGAATTTGAACACCTGTTTGGAATGCACCCATTGCACTACCTTTGTCGTTACCCATATCAACATAGTTACTAGGATCTACTACTGGGCCAAATAGCGACATATTTGCAAAAATTGGACGAGTAGAAGGAAGATCGCCTACCGATGGAGCACCCGAACTTTGGTTATCAGACTCAAAAGAGTTTGAACAAGATTTGTCGGCATAGCTACCGTCACGAAGAACAATACCATACTGAATCTTACCAGAGAAACCGCTATCTGTATCATAATCGTCATCCCATGCACCTAGAGAGATAAGGTGTTTAGCGTTTACAGTACCACCAAACCACTCGAAGCTATCGTCACCAGAGTAAGATACCTGAACATACTCAACCTTTGTACCCGAACCAACCGAACCAAATGTGATACCGTTAATCTCGTTATCTGTCGAATACTCGATACCTGCAAACTCTACACGAACATATTTAAGTTCACCCGACGTATCGTCATTGTTGCTACCACCGTGGTTTGAGCGAACACCACCCTCGATAGTCATATCGCCTTGGTTATTTTGAGCATTACCTAGAATGATTAGACCACCCCAGTCACCTGGCTTACGCTCGCCTGCTGGCTGTGCCGAAGTGAATACGATTGGATTATCTTGCTCACCAACAGCGTTAATTTTAGAGCCTTTCTCAATGATGATAGTACCTTTAGAGGCTTTATCTCCAACGATAAGAGCACCCGGCTCGATTGTTAGCGTTGCACCTTTTGTCACATAAACAAAACCTTTTAATAGGTATGTGCTATCGGTCATAAGAGTCATATCTTCTGAAATCTCAAAAGAGTCTGAACCGTCACCAATCGCTATTAGAGATGGCGTTGGAGTTGGACTAGGTGTTGGAGTTGGCTCCGGTGTCGGAGTAGTGTTACTACTGTCATCGCTACACGCTGTCATCATCATCGATAGCGCCATTACAGCTAATGCTGATCTAAATACCTTTTTCATTTTGTTAGTTTTTAAATGAAACGTTAATATTATATAATTTTATTTTTATTAAAACTTAGCCGATAGTGATAGCGAAGCACCTACGCCCGACTTATAGTTACGTGTAACTTGCTCACGCTCATAAGTCACCCCATCGATTGTTACAGTTGGGAATTGCTTGAATACCACATCTTGATTTAGGATATTATCGATACCTAGTTTTAGCGAGAATCTTTCGCTAAGATCTTTGCTAAGAGTGATATCTAGCGAGTGTCTTGGCATTTCATAAACATCTGGCACATCAAAATCGGTTGAACCATCTGTCGACTGCGATTTACCTACACCAATGATACGCTTACCAATGATATTATACTGAACACCTGCCGACATACCTAGTTTTTGTGGGAAGTCATAGAATATAGCTGTGTTGATAATGTATGGCGATTGTCCCTGAAGAGGTCTATCTTTCTCTACAACTAGGCCATCTTGTTTGAAGTCTACTTCGCTAATTACATAAGATCCGTTAAATACTAGCGAAAGCCCTTTTGCTCCAATAAAATCTAGCGACTTGCGAAGATCAACCTCAACACCTGCTGTGTAGGCACTCTTTGCATTCTCGTAGCTATATCTGTATGTACCACCCATGTCGATGAAGTTCCACTCAATTGGGTTCTCAAAATGTTTGTAGAACAGACCCACGCTCACCGTTTCACCCGATGCAGGGTAAAGCTCCCAACGAAGATCGAGGTTATCGATTGTAGCACTCTCAAGTTCTGGATTACCTTGAATTTCGGCAAATAGGTCGAAGTCATAGTAAACAGATGGCGAAAGCTCACGAAACTCTGGACGGTTTACAGTGCGACCATAAGAAGCTCGTAGGATATTTTTCTTATCCATTTTGTATGCAACATTAAGTGCTGGAAGAATCGAAAGCTCGTCATACTTATATGTATTGATTAGCTCGGTCGAAGGATCTAGTGAACTATCATAAGTTAGGTTCATATTCCACATCTCGGCACGAACACCTGCATATATATCGAACTGACCAACTGGAAGTGTTGTCGAAGCATAGGCAGCAGCAACCGAATACTCTCCATCATAAGCGTTAGATTTGCGAGAGATTTCGTCTATATATACCTTGTCGATACCCAACCACTCCGACGACATCATATCCTCGAAAGGAAGATAGATATAGTCTTGTCTATCGGCATATGGTAGTTTGTCGTAACGATACAAAAATTCACGTGGAGTGTACTTGCGACTACGATATTCGCCATAAACACCTCCTTGTATTGTTGCAGGGATATTAGCATCGATTAGCTGCTTTTTGTAATTAGCTGCACCCGAAACAATATGCTCGTCTAGCTCTTGGTAGTAGCGTGTAATCTTGTCGTTATAGGCAGGAACATCGGCCGTGATAACTCCATCGGCAGGAACGCTACCTAGGTTATTAACCACTCGTCTATCTGGCTCATCTTTCATAGCATACGAATATGAAGCGTTCCAGTCGAGCATCTCTGAACCATCATCAGCAAAACGGTGCTTACCAGCAAATTGCCCTGTATAGCTCAAACGTGAAGAGTAGAATAGCTCGGTTTGATTTTCGTAGTAATCACCACTCACCATACTCACACCATAACGCTCTGTTAGGCGATTACGGCTAATTAGGCTGAATAGATTGCGGAATTCTAGCTCTGTTTTTGGAGATACTGTCCAAATCCAGTTATTCATTGCGCTCACTTTAGTGTCACGACTATATACGTTATCGGTATAGCTCTTCTCTAGTGCCGAGTTATCTTCTTTTGCATTGTAGATACCATAGCGGTTATTCTCCATATCGATAACACTCTTGTTAGAGTTTTGGTAGTTTACAGACAAAATTGTACCAAGGTTATCGTTAATGCGCTTATTCCAAAGCATACCTACTTTAATGTCTGGAATTGCTGTTAAATTATCGATAGACCAATCGTTATTGAAACCTGTCTTTACTAGATTATCGAGCTGTGTTTTATCTGTCACACTTCCCATTGTTGATGGGAATGACTTATCTAGCGGGCGCATATTACTATCAAAACCCATCCACTCAGTAGAAGAGCGTGCACCCAAGCGCATTTTATCGAAGTGTGTTTCGGAGTTGATACCCGTACCTACACTTACACTAAAGCTATCCTCCGAAGGCATACCTTTTGTAATGATTTTAATGAAACCACCACTAAAATCGCCCGGAAGATCGGCAGAGAACGATTTTGAAATAAGGATGTTATCTATATTACCACTAGGAATAATATCGAACGAGAATGCACGACCATCGGCCTCGGTACTAGGTACGCTACCCCCGTTTAGCCATACATTATTATAACGCTGTGCAAGACCACGCACTACAATAAAGCGATCTTCGATGATTGAAATACCCGGAATACGCTTTACAACTTCGCTTGCATCTGAATCTGATGTCTTAGAGATTTGTGCTGCCGATATGCCCGAAAGTACTGCATTTGCACTCTTTACATTTGCCAAAAGACCTGCATCGCTATCTGTTTTTCGACGACCAGTCACAACTACATTGTCGAGTGTTAGCTCCGATGTAGTAAGCCCTACTTTAATAGGCTCTTCTGAAGAGATGCTGATTACTTGCTCAACATATCCAAAAAAACTAACTACAACTTCGGTAGGAAAAGAGTTAACATCATACTCAAAGTTTCCGAAGATATCTGTAAGTGTACCCACAGATTGATCGTTTTTCATTACAATAGCTGCACCAATTACTGGCTCGCCTGTTTTTGCATCTACTACTTGGCCCTTAATTTGTGCCGCATACATTGACGCTGTTGCTACGATAGAAAGAAGTAGTGATAAAGTAATTTTTTTCATGATATTTATTGTACTTTTTTACATCGGCAAAAGTATAGCGACATTATTACTAGATAATTTCACATCTATTAATAAATCAATACAAGAAAATTACACAAATATTACATCATACATAACACACTAATAGAGAGAGTATTAACAACAAACACAGATATACAAACTAAAAGAGGTTGTCTAGGATAATCCCAAACAACCTCTTTATATAAGAGTTACAAACTAAAATACTAGTAATTTTTCGACTACGTTTTATCGTTTACCCAACATTACATTTGCCCCCATGCGCATGGCAAATCGATTTATACCATGCATACCTGCCAACGTAGATTCGCCCATTAAATAGAACTGAAAACCTTTGCTTTGAGCCAAAACACCCAAGCCCATTGACAACGGATTGCGATAGCCCGTTGTAAAAGATCCCATTAATCTAAAGCTATCTTTAATGTTAGAGTATGTATAACCAGCCGTAAACGAATAGTTATATGGCATATCGGCCACAAAATAGCTCATATAGTTGCCCGACAACGTATGACGGCCTGCTGGGTCTACTTTGTAATCACCACCAATGTGTAGTGTAGTGGGCAGCATCGATGTATAGCCTTGTGTTAGGGTATCAACTTGCATCGACTCTAATATATCGTCATAGGTATCTTCGAGTAGCTTGCCAAAATCTCCATCATCCAAAACTTCGTTTAAATCGCCCAAGCCATCGAAAAGATATTTTTGAGATTTATCGCTATTTACGATGTATGAAGAACTTTTGTCGCTCCAGCTTATAAAGCCCAAATCGAGGATAGATGCACCAATACTCCATCTATTATCGTCGGAGTGGTATTCAACACCCAAATCGACACCTAAGCCGGGGCTATGTGCACCAAAAAAATCGCTATTGGTAGCATTATAGTTACCAGTACGAATATTTACATCGCCACTTATAAGGTAGCTATTATTCGATGCCTTTTCTAAAAGCAGGTGGCTATTTCCCATTTCGAGTGCACTAACACCCATAATATACTTAACCTTTGCACCAACATTAAAGTTATCGTTAATTTTGCGACTATATCCAAAGGCAATCTCACCCCACGACATAACATTACCCTCTAGCTGTACATCGTAGTTTGCAGCCACTCCAATAGGGTTATTCTGCAATATATCAAAAATTCCAACAGGGTATTGCAAGCCACCATAGGTTCTCGAACGCACAGCAATAGTTGCCATTTGCTTTTCATCGATTTTTATACCCAAGTTTACAAAGTCGATATTTGCGCCTATAATCACGCCATCGCCATCCTTAATAGCATCTAGGTGTAGATATTTATTACCATCAATTATATCGTTATATGAAAACGAGTTTGTAATGCCTAGCGAGAATCCTCCCACTATTGGAATTGCAAGATATGATGAATTATAAATATGTGCTGGATTCAAATTATTGCGTTGGGGTGTATCTCCTGCCGTTAGCAGTGTTGCATCACTACCCTGCCCAAAGGCTAGCGAAGTAGCACATACCATTGCTACTACACAAGTTAAAATCTTATTCATAGCCTCTATTCTGTTAGGTTAATATCTCCGTTAATACCAAATATTAGATTGAGATCAAGCAGTTGATCTTGCGAAATTTTTACCATTTCGCCATTTTCGACTCCAGTCGAAGAAGCTGTTAAATTAATGTACAGTTTCTTAGAGGCGATAAGATCTTCGGCCTCTTCTCGGTCTAGCACCTGTGGCGAGCTTGGCTGGTAATCGGTTGTTTGTGCTTTGATGGATATAACACCATCGCCCAAAGGAACTATATTACCATTTTTGTCTTCGATAGATAGCGACAAGTCAATGTCTAGCGGAAGTGTATTATCGGCAATAAACATATATGATAGCGAGCTAAAATCTATGTCGTCAAGATCGTCTTTAACGTCCATCTCGAAGCTCTCTTTGAATTTTATGTTTTTGAAATGCCCCTCTATCGGAATAATAGTGGTTGCTTTACCACTAACCCTAGAATTGCGAGAGAAGGAATTGGCAGTAGACAGCTCTATTTGCTCGCCTAGCTGCTCTGGGGTAGGGTTAATTAGAACAGACGAAACTATTTCGATACTAGAGAATTGCCCCGACAGAGCATCTGATAATACTTTATCGCCCTCGAAACTATCGTTAGTTAGCGTAATTACTTTTTGACTATTTGTGATTAGATGTTTATTGAAATTGAGGCCATCTTTTAGCTGAAGTGCCTTACCATCAATTACTAGCGATTTCATTGTTGCCATAATAGGCATATCAATATCGGAATTGACATTAATTACCAGCTTGGGGTTGGTGATGTAGAAACTCTCGATATTTTCGAGAAAGTCAGAAGATAGACCAGCAATGTTAAGGCTTGTGGTGCGCTCTGCCACTACTTTGTTGCCAAAGAAACCATTTGCATGGTCAATCAACAAACCTTCGAGCTTGAATTTACTATCAAGGTCGCCAGTAACTACGATTTTACCCAACAAGTGC
Organism: uncultured Rikenellaceae bacterium; assembly: GCA_964370235.1. Classification (GTDB taxonomy): domain Bacteria; phylum Bacteroidota; class Bacteroidia; order Bacteroidales; family Rikenellaceae; genus CAYJIL01. Next base: position 18,676 of record CAYJIL010000014.1, read on the forward strand.
ATGTGTAGTTTTTGATCCTCGGCTAGTTCAATTTTGTAGCCTGCCAAATCTACCGATTCTCCCGAACGAAGAATCAAAGGTTTACCATCTTTGGTTATTTGGGCAACCGTGCACTCTAAATCTTTGCCCGAACTCGAACCATCAAAAGAAGCCGTACCTCTGTTTAGGACTGCATTATCGATGCGTGCCCCTTCGTTATACTTGACGACATATTCAAATTGTTGAGATATATCAAACTGCATACCAATAAATCGTGCAGGTATTGCAATTCTCATATTAACATCTTGATCGTTAAAAGAGAATGCTTCGTCAAGATCGCTTTGTGTCAAGAATTCGACATCGATAGTTTTTTCGAGTATAGCAACACCGTTCTCATCAAAAGCTATGTCTTGATTACCTAGTAAATCTAGTAGTTCTTGGGTTTGATAGCTAATTTCGCCAACCGGAAGCGAAGTGTCAATATTCATTTTAACATCTTCGAAATCGGCAGCTCCTATGCAGCTAGTTAGTGCCAACATAGCCGCCAACAAATAAAAAATAGAAATTCTCATACCATTATAAATTTAGGTACATAAAAACGTCTTGAAACAAGACTTTGGATTGTGTGTTATCATTTGCATTAACAGATGATTAACACCCAAATTTACGTACTAAATATATAATGAAAAAATATTTAATTAACTATTTTTGAATATCGACTAAAAACTATTTTTACTTAAAATTTAACCGTTACTAATTGGTTGAAAAATCGTATCAACAATGATGGCTCCATCAAAATTGGCAATACAAAACCAAAAATTGCGCCATAAATATGTGCACGATGGTTAATTCTTGTCGAATTTTGTTGTGCTTGGCGATGCTCATACCACAAGTAAAAAGCACCAAACAAAATAGCTGGAATTGGGACAATTGCCATTAAATAAATCTTGCTCCAAGGGGCAAAGAATATAGATGTAAAGACCATTGCCGACACAGCACCCGATGCACCAATAGAGTTGTACATTGGGTTGCGTTGCTGCTCAAACACATCTCGAATCGAAGATATTATCATTGCACCCAAATACAGGAATATAAACCAAAAGCTACCGTTAATAATTATGCCCGATGCCGCCATTGAGTCAAAAATGCGCTCAACCGAACTACCAAACGACCAAAAAACTAGCATGTTTATTAGCAGATGGGTATAGTCGCCATGCACCAATCCATGTGTTAGTAACCTCCACCACTGACGCTTACGAATTATATCGTATGGGTTGAGTGCCAAACGATAAAACAATGTTGTATTAGAGAATGCCATTATAGATACCACTACCGTAATAGCAATTATTATATACGTCAAAGCCATTATACTAAGATTTTAATTATTAATTCTCGTAGTGCATCGGCAGCGCTCATCGAGCCGCTATCTACACCTTTTGTCATGAGCTCATATTTGCGAATAAGCCCTATTATCTCAAACGATCGAGCAGTATCATATCGTGCTAAACAGTCGTTATATTCCTTTAGAAAGACTGCCGATGGTAGCGAAAGTTGCTTTGCCAGCACAGCCGATTCGGGAATGGGTAATCCTTTGCGCCTAAGATCCCAATATGTCATGCCCAAGGCAAAGATACGAGAAAAATGTGTAAATATCAGACTAAAAGCACCATATATATTACCGCTGTCACGATTATTTTCAAAATAGTCGACTATGCGCAAAGCCTTTAGCGAGTCGCCATAGCTGAGTGCCCTAGTTAATTCAAAGGTATTAAAATCTTTGCTGATACCAATATATGTTTCGATATCTTGTGGGCTGATAAAGTTTTGATTCTCGGGTATCGAGTTCAAAAGCCTATCGATTTGGCTATCAATCTTGAGTAGGTCGGTTCCTAGGTTCTCGACAAGCATAGCAATTGCCTTTGAGTCGATGGCTAAATTACGCCCTTTGAAGTATTGTTCGAGCCACGGCAATATCTCATAATCACGAGGAGTTACCGACTCAAAAACTTCGCCCACTGCTGCTATCTGTTTGTATAGTTGCGAGCGTTTATCCATGCTCTTACCAACAAAACACAGCACCAATATGGTAGACGGTGGCATCATTTCGGCACGTGCACAGTAGTGTGTTAGCATATCTAGGTCGTCGCACTCTTGGGCATGACGCACCACCACCACACTATGCGATGACATCATAGGATATTGACGAGCCATATCGCCAATTTGTGCACCCGATGTGTCTTTACCATACACTACATGGAGATTGAACTCGGCTTCATCTTCGGAGAGAATACCACGTTCAAATTCCTTTGATAGCTTATCTATAAAATAGCTCTCGCTACCCATCAATAGGTAGATGGGTTTAAAGGTACGCTTTGCAATATGATCTACTACCCTTTGGTATCCCTCTTGGGTAGATTTAAAGTTAGCTTTTGCTGAGCGAGCCTTAGGAGCGCTCGAAGTTTTTTTTGCCATTACTTATAGCTTGATGTTAACAAGTGTCGAAATTGCCTCTTTGCCCAATGTGCCCATATCTACCGAAAAGTCATTCACAAATGTTTCGATATGGCTAGCGATGACGCTCTCGTCTAACTCCATAGCGTGGCTTTTGATAAAGGGGTAGCACTCTTTGGGGTGTGCAAAACCATACTCAATACTACGAGCTATCATAGAGCTAAACTGCTCGATTTGTGTGGCCGAGAAATCTCGCCTTGCGACAATTGCCCCAAGTGGCACGGGCAGCGAAAATTTGCTATCCCACTCACTCCCCAAATCGGCAATGAGCCTAAGGTCTAGTTTTTGGTAGGTAAAACGCCCCTCGTGTATTAGCACACCTGCATCGGCCTCGTCCGACAAAACCACATCGGCAATATCGCTAAAAAGGTGGTAGCTCTTTTGGCTGGGCTCACCCAAAGTGCGATCGAGCAATAGAGCAGCCGTTGTGTTCTCGCCCGGCAGTGCCACTTTTATATCTTTAATTTCGTCGGGATATATCTTGCGCTTAGATACTAGCACTGGCCCATTGCCATAACCAATAGCACTACCCGAGCTAAGTAGCTGGTAGTTATTGTGAATATGGGGCAGTACTCCACAGCTTATTTTTGTGATGTCTGCATAGCCCTCTATGGCAGCTTTGTTTAGCTCATCAATATCACTAAGTGTGGTATCAAATGTATATCCATAACTATCTACCTTGCCATGCAAAAGAGCATAAAACATGAAGGTATCGTTAGGGCAGGTCGATATATTAAGCTTTAGTTTCACGTTGTAGGTAGTCTATTATTTTGTTCAAACCATCTGTCATATTCTCTATCGAGCTTTTGTAGTCCCAGTCGCCACGTCCTAAATCAACCGTATTCGAGATTGAGCGCACCTGCAAAAAGGGCACACCCTCTTGCATTGCAACATAAAAGAATGCCGAACCCTCCATATTTTCGATATCGCCTAGCGATGTATCGGCATAGGGCGACATAGCTGCATTGGTTGTAATGCTGCGCACTCTACGAAGTGGCATATCCTCTTTTATGTGTGGGCAATCATAGCTGCGATATAGGTCGAAATCCATATCTAGGTCGCAATCGACAAGGCGGCGAAAGCCATCCTCATAGAAAAACCCTAGGTCGGCCTCACATTCGCTCTCGACAAGTAGTGTATCGCCTATTTTATATTGACGACCCTCGTAAACACCTGCTATTCCAGCCATTATTATCATATCGGGCTTGGTTTCATTAATAGCCTTTAGTGTGCCATGAGCCGAGGCAGTTAGCCCCACACCACAAAATCGCACCTCAACATCCTCACGATCAAAAAGCATAGCCTCTGAACGAGTAGGAAAAATAACTGTTATTTTCATTATATAATTTCTTCTACAAAAGTATTTAAAACAAACATGGGCAGCAAAAGCCGCCCATATTTCTAACTCATCTCTAGCATACGAACTATCGATTTTTCAGCTTTTACTCGTATATCCTCATCGACAAACACCTCGTTGCACTCATCTTGTAGGCAGCGATATATTTTCTCTAGGTTAACTAGTTTCATATAACTACAATCGTTACACCCACATGTAGAATCGTTTGGTGGTGCAGCAATAAAGGTTTTATGTGGTGCTGCCAATTTCATTTGGTGTATGATTCCCGGCTCGGTTGCAACGATAAACTCGGTTGCTTCGTTCTCGGTAGCATATTTCAAAAGAGCAGCCGTAGAACCAACATGGTCTGAGGCTAGCACTATTGGACGCTTACACTCGGGGTGAGAAATAATTTTTGCATTAGGATTCTCACGCTTGAGCTCCATAATACGCTCTAGCGAAAACTGCTCGTGCACATGGCACGCACCATCCCAAAGCACCATATCACGCCCAGTTAAAGAGGCGATATAGCCACCCAAGTTGCGGTCGGGCCCAAAGACGATTTTGGTATCGCTTGGTATTGCCGAAACAATATCGACTGCATTACTCGATGTGCATACAATGTCGGTAAGTGCCTTTACACCCACCGAAGTGTTAACATACGAAACCACCGTGTGATCTGGATAGTTTGCCAAAAACTTCTCAAAATCCTCGGCACGACAAGAGTCGGCAAGCGAACACCCAGCCTCTAGGTCGGGCATAAACACTCGCTTTGTAGGAGAAAGCACTTTGGCAGTCTCTCCCATAAAAGTTACACCAGCAAAGACAATTACATCTGCCTTTGTTTGTGCAGCCTCTCTAGCTAGTGCTAAACTATCACCAATGTAGTCTGCAATATCTTGCACATCGCCCTCGGTGTAGTAGTGAGCCATCACTACTGCATTTTTCTCTTTTTTGAGGGTGTTAATTTTTTCTATCAGCTCTTTCTTATTCATAACTTACACCAAAGCAAACTCTAACAACTGATCTAAATTCTCTATATAGTGGAAATTAAGACCTACGATATATTCTTCTTTAATTTCCGAAATATCTTTTTTGTTTTCGCTACTTAGAACAATGTCGGTAATACCGGCACGCTTAGCAGCTAGTATTTTTTCTTTTAGGCCACCAACAGGTAGTACTCTACCACGCAAAGTAGCCTCACCTGTCATAGCAACACCGCTACGCACCTTGCGACCTGTTAGTAGCGAGGCAATAGATGTTACCATTGTGATACCTGCACTAGGGCCATCCTTAGGCACAGCACCCTCGGGCACGTGAATGTGAATTACACTCTCTTCGATTAGCTTTTGATCGATGCCTAGTTGTGCAGCGTGTGATTTAATCCAGCTTAGAGCAATTGTAGCCGACTCTTTCATTACATCGCCCAAATTACCCGTTAGCTGCAAACCGCCCTTGCCTTTTGATAGTGATGATTCGATATATAGAATATCGCCACCCACTTCGGTCCATGCAAGACCTGTCACAACACCTACTATTTCGTTACCCTCATATATGTCTCTAACATAGCGAGGAACGCCCAATATCTTCTCTACATCGGCTATCGAAAGCTCTGCCTTGTATTTTTCGGCCATACCAATTTGCTTGGCTCTAAAGCGTGCAATCTTGGCAATGCGCTTGTCTAGTGTACGAACACCCGACTCACGAGTATATTGGCTAATGATTTTATCTAGTACTTCTCTCGTTAGCTTTAGTTGACGCCCCATTACACCGTGCGCCTCTAGCTGACGAGGTAGCAAGTGCTCTTTTGCTATCTCTATTTTCTCTTCTTGTAGGTAGCCCGACACGTTTATCATCTCCATACGGTCACGAAGAGCAGGAGAGATTGAACCCACGTTGTTAGCCGTAGCAATGAATAGCACCTTTGATAGGTCATATTCTGCATCTAGGTAGTTATCGTGGAACGTAGTGTTTTGCTCGGGATCTAGCACCTCTAGCAGAGCAGACGCTGGGTCACCATGGTTTGAACGGCCTACTTTGTCTATCTCGTCTAGTATAACAACTGGGTTTGAAGTACCTGCACGGCGTATTGTTTGAATGATACGACCCGGCATAGCACCAATGTATGTACGGCGGTGGCCACGAATTTCGGCCTCGTCATGCAAACCACCTAGTGCAATGCGCCCAAACTTGCGGTTTAGCGCACGAGCAACCGATTTACCTAGCGATGTTTTACCCACTCCCGGAGGGCCATATAGGCACAGGATAGGGGATTTAAGGTCGCCTTTTAGTTTTAGAACAGCAATGTGCTCTAGTATGCGATCCTTAACCTCGTCTAGCCCAAAGTGGTCGGCATCTAAACGTTTTTTAACGTTCTTTAGGTCTAGATGATCTTTGGTGGTTTGGTTCCACGGTAGATCTACTAGCAGTTGTAGGTAGTTCATCTGCACCGAGAACTCTGCCACAGCAGGATTCATGCGCTCGATTTTTGTTACCTCACGCTCAAATAGCTCTTTAACCTCTTTGTTCCAGCGTTTTTTTGCAGCCCTCTCGCGTAGCTCGTCTATTTCACGGTCGGATGGGTCGCCCCCAAGTTCTTCTTGTAGGGTGCGCATCTGCTGTTGTAGATAGTACTCACGCTGCTGTATGTCAAGGTCACGCTTTACTTTTTGTTGTATTTCGTTTTTAAGCTGAAGTAGCTGGTTCTCTTTAATGAGAACCTCTAGCAGCCTTTGCGCACGAATAAGCAGACCCGGAGCCTCTAGCAAGTATTGGCGATCTGAGTCTGAAAGGTCGATATTCGAACTAATAAAGTTGATTAGACCTCGTTTTGAATCTATGTTTTTAATTGCAAAAGTAGCCTCCTTTGGCACCGATGGCGAAAGGCTAACTATATCTAGTGCAATTTCTTTAACACTCTCGACTAGGGCGTTAAATTTTACGTTATCATCGTCTGGATCGATATCCTTTAGAGGGTTAATTCTAGCCTTGTAGAATGGCTGAGAGCTAACATACTCTACAGCTTCGAACTTTTCGACACCGTGCAAAATTACGGTAATATTACCACCCGGCATATCCAATACTTTGAGGATGCGAGCCACCGTACCAACACGATATAGATCGTCTGGAGTAGGATCGTCAACAGCTACCTCTTTTTGAAGGACAGCACCAAGCAAACCACCAACTGCCTCGACATCACGAACCAGTTTCATTGATTTCTCACGACCAACAGTAATGGGGGTTATTGCTCCCGGGAACAAGACACTACTTCGTAGTGTTAGAATAGGCAATACCTCGGGTACATCAACCTGAGAAAGCTCTTCATTCTCGGGCGACATAATGGATATTACCTGACTTTTAGAATCCAATATATCAGATATATTGGAAAGGTCTTCATATATATATTTCTTTTTCATAATCACATTTAAGATGCAAATTTATTAAAATTTATCTGCTACTACAAATTAAGTATATTAAAATAAAACATAATATTAAATGGAGATGCAGAAAGAGTAGAAAACGATGATATTCGTCTATTTTTGGAGATCACTATATATAACGAAATCAACAAAATAAATATTACACAGGGTAACAATCCATGCAAAATACAACTTTATACCTATTGTTTTACACTTACATTATTGCAACCTTTGCATTTTGTACCTCACTTAATGCGTCTTTTAACCTGTTAAGAGTGCATTAGAGAAGTAATTTGTAATAGTAAAATGTAAATATAAACATAAAAAATGAACTTCACACCAACAAAATACTCAATTTTTAATGTCGAGACAAAAAATAGCGTAGCCGAAAAAGGTTGGACGCTAGAAGATTCGACACATCCTAGCTCACTTATTAGAGCAGATTACGCTGCTAAGCAAATAGAGGAAAAGGGAGAGGAGTTTGGTTTATACAAATATTGCGACTGGCTACCTGTGCACCGCATGCTCAAAGGATCGAACCCTCCTGTTACCTACAAAAGTGGCCCGTTGGCAGATTTCCTTGGGCTAGAGAACTTGTATATTACCTTTAGTGGTTACTTCCCAAAGGTGGGTGCAAATATGTCGACTTGCTCGTTTAAAGAGACCGAGGCATATAGTGTATGTGGTCGCATGAAAGAAGATATGCCGGGTGTACTAGTAGTATCGTCGGCAGGAAACACGGCTAGAGCATTTGCAAAAGTGTGTTCAGAAAACAACATTCCTTTGCTACTTACTGTACCCGAAGATAATATCTCGGCACTATGGTTCGAGAAACCTCTTAACCCATGTGTTAAGCTAATATGTAGCAAGAGCGGAGCAGACTATTTTGATGCAATTCACCTTGGTAATTTGGCTTGTCAGAGCGACTATTTTTATGCCGAAGGAGGAGCAAAGAACATAGCACGTCGTGACGGTATGGCTACAACTACACTATCGGCAGCTCTTAAGATTGGAAGAATTCCAGATTACTATTTTCAGGCTGTAGGTAGCGGTACTGGTGCAATTGCTGCATGGGAGGCAAACCTACGTCTAATAGAGGATGGTCGATTTGGCGATCACAAAATGAAACTTATTGTATCGCAAAATGCTCCATTCACAATTATGTCTGATGCATGGCAAGAGCGCTCACGCGAGCTACCAATGCTAGAGGATGGGCTTGCTCGCACACAAGTAGAGCAAATCGATGCAAAAGTACTATCTAACCGCAAACCTCCTTACTCAATATCGGGTGGTCTTTATGATGCACTTATCGACAGCGATGGCGATATTGTTAACGTAGAGAACGAGGCAGCACGTGAGGCAGCAATTCTATTCAAAGAGCTAGAAGGTGCCGATATACACCCAGCTGCTGCTGTTGCAGTTGCATCGCTTATCGAGAGCGTAAAAAGCGGTGTGGTAGATAAAGATAAAGTAATAATGCTTAATATCACTGGTGGTGGCGAAGACCTTTTCAAAGAGGGCAAAGAGCTATTCTACCTAAAGCCATCTATTGTTTTTGACATTAACCCAGATGCCGAAGATGTAATAGCAAAATGTGAGGCACTATTCAAATAGAGCCAAATACAAAATATTAAGAGGCTATCCAAAATCACGATTAAGTGACTGAGGATAGCCTCTTTTTTATTACAGCCTATCAAACAGTTAACTCTGTGGCGGGGCTGCTTCTTTTGTTTGCTCTAGCTCGAGAAGTAGCTTGTCGGCAAATGGCAGCGAACAATTCCGCAAGAAAATTTCGCTGGTAATATAGCCATTATTTAGCATCGACATCAAAAGATCGTCGAACGCTTGCCTATAAACTGGAGTATCGAACGACTGAGCAACCACAACTCCATAGTCGACCATTTGTCGCACCTTGTCGGGCTCATAAAGCATAGTAGATAGCTTGTCAGAGCCAATAGACACGTAGCGAGGTTCTCGGTAGAATTGTGTTATCACGCTCAGTAGTTTTTCGTCTCTATGGCATCTATAATCTCTCATTGCCTCAAAGAGCACTTTGTGGTTGAGCATACCATTCTCGGTTTGCTGTGCATATAGGCTCGATGGTGTTCCCGAAGGGGGCTGCAAACCCTGCATAGCACCCGACATTCCCGATATTTGGCGCATGAGATCCATTTGCAAAGAGAGCATAGCTTGTGCACCAACAGTTGAACTTGACGATGTAATTTGGTGTGGAGCTACATTTTGCGAAGTGGGACGATAAACAATTACTCCGTTGGTTTTTACATACTCATCGGCAAAATCCTCAACCGTATATCCATCGGGAATCGAGCTCTCGGGAATCATTAACACCCCCTTGGCAGATGTACCCATAATGAAATCGATCATAACAATCAGTCTATTAATATAACGCTGAATATCAATCAAGTCCGAAATAGAACTACGCAACTGCCCATCGGTCATTGGCATTAGTGCCATGGTGTATGGGTGGCTCTCGTGATTGAATGGGTTTTCGGTTTGAGCCAATAGCTGCCCCGTGGGAGCCAAATGACTCACATGCCAATAGTAATCGTAGTGGCGATGCAGCTCGATTAGTGGCACATCATCAGCCGCAATTCCCTCCTCGGCTGCCATGGCTATGCGCTGGTCGTTCATTTGCTGCACTTGCGATTTGCTGAGTTGTGATATTTGCTGTGTACCGTCTGCCCAATCGTGAATTGAGTTAACCCAACGACCTTTGCGCTGCCACACTTCGATAACCCTAAACTTACCACTCTCCGATGATACGTAAAAAGATAGTTGTCGTAATTCATCGCCACTAAGGCCATGCAGGTGGGTTACATCGTCGACATAACGACTCACTCCCCCACTTACGCCATATATCTTTGCCAACTGCTGCTCGTCTGCCTTGCTTGATGCAAAGTTAAATACCAAATCATCCCACGTGTAGTCGTGCAATTCGCCTATCACTCTAATATCGCTCATGCGAGGATCTTCGATATCGCCATTAAAAAACAGACGATTGATATTCACCATAGACACGGTAGCATCATATCTATTTTTGGCAGGAATGAGGTCATAACGCACTTTAACACAGCCAATGCCAGCAAGCAATAGCTCTTCGAGAATTGCAATATCTAGCTTTGCAATACCATTAAGGGTGTGCGAAGCACCTAGCGCATTGGTGAGCATTAAGCTAACACTATCGTTCTCTCGCCCACGAGCATAAACAACACTCTGGCTAGGCGAAGCGAGCAACTGCCCCGTTAGGTTACGCACATATTGGCTAATGAAATTGTATTTGAGCGGAATTTTGCCTCCTCGTGAAATTACTTCGTCCTCACGCACCATAGCCCCCTTTTGGTCGGGATCTTCGACATAATCGCTCCATTGGTCACCATTGCGATAGCGTAAATTGCGTATGCGCTCGGTTCGCACCGACGAAAGGTTATCGTAGTAACTCGCACAGTTTTGTAGTAGAGCTAACTGCTGAGGCGAAGCAGCCAAAATTTTCTTTTGCAAAGCAGAGGCAGCCTTGCTACCTTGCCTTTTTTGCCCACTCCCCACAAAGGAGTGTAGCCTCTCTTTTGTCATTTGTTCTATCATAACTACTGTGCAAAGGGGTTAGCATACATGTCAAAACTGCCTTGCTGGGGGAGCACTGCCCCTTTTTCTCTTTCGCTATATGCCTTTTGAATGGCACGTGATAGCTCTAGCGAACGGGTACTCTCGTTTTTGGCTCTTTGGTATGAACCTAGCAAATTGCGTTTTGCAGCCTCCTCGTATAGTTGCGAAAGATCGTTACCATACAGTGGCACACGCTCACCATCTGCCGAGGTTACATACAACAATGGCTCGCTAGGTTGTGTGCGTTTGCGCTCCTCTTTTTCTCTGTCGTACTGCTGTTTTTGTGACAAAAGATCTTTTGCCGAACGATCACGCTGTGCCTGAAGCTCTTTACTGCCCTCGATTTTTTGCTCTTGTAGATTAATGCTAGCGTCAATCTTTTGCTGTTGGTTTTGGTTTTTGTGCTCTATATTTTCTTGTGCTATGCGCTCTCGGCTCTGGGTTTGCATAGTTTTATCGGCACTCGATAGCATATCGCTAGCCAAATTCTCCATGGTTTTTTGTCTCGAAATAGCCTCTTTGAGCTTACCTTGTGCATACTCTCGTTTATCGTGACGATAATCTTGGTATGCTTGCTCGATTTGCCGCATGGTCTCTTGGGGGTCGCTCACTTGGGGAGCTCTGCCCGGGCGAACACCTGCCGATGCTGCAATACCTTGCCCAATGAGCGTAAACATAGAGTTTAGGGCAGTTAGGCGATTAGCCTGCTTTTGTCGCTGTATCCATTCACTATTAAAGGTAGGAGGGTTATCTGCCGCAGCTGCCGTAGCATCTTGTGATGCTATATTCAACTGTGATAGAGCCTTTTGAAAATTATCAATCGACTGATTCTTTTGCTTTTCGTACTCCTTACCAATACTACCTTGCTCAACCATAACCCTACCTCCTATTTTTAATTCCAAATCCATTGCCTAGTAGCGCCTCATTCCCAATTACCGAACCTGCTACTTGGCCAATATTATCTACCAAACCACTCATCGCCGATGATTTTGCCGATTGAATTTCGTAACGCATATTATCTAATCTGTTCTTCTCGTTGCGATAACTACTCTCAATCTCTCGATCACGCCTGTCGCCCTGTGCAGCAACATTTGATATGGTGTTGGCATAATCGTCGTTTAGTTCGGCTGCATAGGCAACCTTTGCCTCGTCGGATAAGCCACGCGAAACTACACTATCTGATAGTTTTCGTTGTTGTTCTTTATGTTGTTTGCGCTGTGATGATAGTGCCGACTTAACAGCACTTGTGTCCAAAATATCGGTGTTAGACTCTTGGTTATACCACTGCTGAATCTCTTCTTCTCGTTGATTCAAAATTTTTGACTTGGCACGAGAACTATTGGCAGCCGATATTCCCGATACAATCGACCCCGCGAGCGATGCTGCTCCAGCTATTAATCCAATCATAATCTTATATTTTCAAAGGTTAGTACTCGATTATTATTATGTTGCTATTCCCCCAAACAGCACATTGGTTAAAGCTTTATGCCACAAATATAGGGATAAAAAAGTGTAACTTCCAAATAAAAGTACAATTTACAAACAAAATAATTCAATAAATATTTGCATTACTACAAATATTGTTAGTATCTTTGTAATGGGTTGGGCGGCGATATTGCCACATTTGAGCTATACAAAAAGGAGGTAGAGAGTCATGAACGGCAAGGTAAAAGATCAATTTTTGAACAGAACACAACAAATTAGGGATAGCCTAGTAGAGAGAATTGAACAGGTAGCCTCTAACGAACTATCGCACGATGAGATTAAGCAAATTAAAGAGTTAACAGCAGTAGTGCGAGAGCTCGACAAGATGGTGCGTGAGAACCGAGGTGAGATAGATTCAGCCCACGAGAGTTGTAACGATTTTCTCGAAGAGATAATATCTAAATCGATAATTGAGGAGAAGTAGATTATGAAGCAGAGAAAATATAAAAGAGTAGATGTAATATCACTCGATATTTCGTCTAGCGGCATGATTGCCAAAGATGGCAACTGCCAAGAGATTATGAATATGAGAAAGGCAGATAGGCACTGGAGCAATGTGTGCCAAGCCCAAAGCCTAACTAGCAGTAGCGTCAAACACGAAATTCTATATCATCACAAGGCAGCTGGCGAAGATTGCTACATTATAAAAGACGGTCGACAAATAGTGCACGCAAAAATAGATTTGCACAGTGGCGAAGTAACAATTGTTGCACAACTATTTATGGCGAACAATGTTGACGAGATTAAGATTTTTAGTTTTGGAACAGTTCTTTACATTACCGAGGGAGAAAACGAGAGTGTTTTCGTATATTACAACCAAAACTATACTCTCTTTGAGATAGACAAGATAGAGCCAATCGAAAATGCGCAAATTGGTACGACATACCTAGTAGCCGATGGATCAGATCTCGAAAACTCGTATGATCGCCCACTCGTTGCCCAAGTAGAGTGCGACCAAAACGGAGCAGTTACAAGCTTTACAAGGCACGATAACTATCACCATGGTTTATTGCGTTCGCAAGGCTACGTAACGGGAACAAGCTACATGATGATTGGGTATCGGCTGTGGGATGGTTCAATTGTGAAATGTAGCAGATTGTATATGCTACAAAACGAGCACGAGAACGATAAATCGCCTCACGGGCTAATAAGGACAAAGAGCGAAAATACCTATCGATACTTTACGTCAATAAAGGGAGGCAAGTTTACGGTGTCGTTTGTTTTGCCCGATTTGGTGGTGGAATCGCCACTTGTGACATCGGTAGTACTACTTGCTACACGACCTTGCGACACATACGATTTTGAGAATATACATACGCAATTTGATACCTCGCAAGCCACATCACTCAACGATGGCGCAGTAATGATTACTTCTCGTGCATCGCTCATTACACAAGAAGCAAAGAGCGCCCCATACTCGCCATACTACATAATAAAAGAGGTGGATACGATTGCCGAAAACAAGTACTCCGACATCGCACTCGAATATAACGAGCACTTCGAAAATATTCATTTTGGAACAACCTATACACCCAACTTCTCGATACATTCACAAAAAGCAAAACACCACCTCGACTACAACAATCGCCTACACATGGCAGATATTACACAAAAGCTATATAAAGGCTCGCCCCACCTACACACTAGCTATACGTATGGCGATGGCAGTGTATATCGAGGAGTGAGAGATAATAACATCACAATATTTTGTAGCGTTAAAATATTGATAGATGGACAAACAAAGCTAGTAAAGAGTAGCGAAACACAACCTATAATCTACACAAAAGACCAAAGCGAGGGCAAGTATATTGTAGTTCCTAATATTCTAAGTTATCACGATAGCCGAGCTACCGAGCTAACAATTAGCTATTACGACATGCGCACAGGTGTGAGTGCTACAATAAAGAGCTACAAGCTAAACAGCGCCCCCGAGGTAAATATATCGTGGTATGCCGACCATAGCCAAGGCTCGCTACTCTACCATCATGCACTACTATTACCCACAGCAGCTAGCTCAACACCACAAACGGTAGACGATGTTGTGATAGATCACGACAAAATAGTGGTATCAGAAAACGGCAATCCATTCTCATTTTTGCCAGCACACACCTATTACATTGGACAAGGAATAAAAATATATCGCCTTACAAGCTCATCGCAACAGCTCACCGAGAGCCGATTTGGACAACACCCAGTAGTGGTATTCACCAGCGAAGGGATATTTTCGCTAGAGCGTGGGGCGGGCGATATTCTATACAGCCAAATAGTGCCAATAAGCAACGATATTATCGACCAGGATAGCGATATTATAGCCGTTGAGCCATTTATATTCTACTGCAATGCTCGTTCGGTGATGATGCAAATTGGTAGCAGGGTCGAACAACTATCGGGCCCTATCGAGGTATCGCCATCGCAAAATAGCCACCCTCCACTCTCACAATATATTAAGGGTGCATTTTTGTTATATAGCTCGATATATGGCGAATTACACCTGTGCAACAACAACTACGAGCATAGCTACTGCTACCAAATTAACGAAAAGGTGTGGAGCATGCGACAAATAAATGGCAAGAAGGTATCCGATTCGCAGTATAGCCAAAAGGGTGTAATATTCGATCTCAACAAAGAAGAAGATATTACAAAGCCACTAGCCTGCTCGCTCTTGACAATGGCAATAAAGCTCGACCATTATAGCTATAAACACCTAGATGCAATGCTGCTTGCTACCGAGAGTAGCTTGGGTACATTGTGGGAAGTCGAGGTAGAGGGCTCAAACAACCTAGTACAGTGGCAGAGCATAAAACGTAGTGTGATGGATAGCTCGCTGCGAAGATTCACTAGCTCGTGGCTATATCTACGCATAGGGGTAGAAGTTAAAGGTTATGCACAAGAGGGCAACAGCGGCACTAGGTTCTCAATATCGGCATTCGATTTTGAGTACTACACTCGATTTGATCGCCACTTGCGCAACTAAATTATGGTAGATAAAAAACCTCTATCTGCGTACTACTGTACTTTATAGTCTGCGTTTTAAGGAAACTATGATGCACATAAATTCGATCCTTATTTTCCCAAGACACCAATAACACAAAAAAAGAGGTTGTCTCGAATTATTCAAGACAACCTCTTATTATAAGATGTGTGCAATTTTATAGAATAAGCATTGCATCACCATATGTACCAAACCTGTAACCCTCTT
>CAYJIL010000015.1:0-33171 GCA_964370235.1 uncultured Rikenellaceae bacterium
AATTGATAATTATTTTCGCAAATGTAATCTATTTTACCAATTTAACAATTAAACTAAGCATACAAAGCTCACAAGATGCAACAAATCACAACCTGCACAAATATTTTTTCAAAGAACACAAAGACCCAATATCAAAAACGCAATTATTTTGCAATTTTACTTTACATATGCAATCAAATAACAATCTTCGCACTATTTTATGTTACAACAAACCACCACAACGTATACGCTAATTCATAACTCAATATTTCTTAATCTAGCTTATTTGTTATCTCATCACCCAAATTTGTTAATTCATCGCAAATGATATATAGAATTGTGTAGTAAAATATAATTTTGCAGTAGAATAATTTTAGTGGTTAATATATTATTGGCATTTTAGCATTTATGACGATGGCTCCAGTTTTTATCTTCAATTTAGACGACATAGTGGATACTACAAAGTATCACCACAAGGCTTGGAGTATGCTAGCGAGCGAGCTTGACATAGCACACGCACTCGATAGCAAAGAGCCATTTAGAGATATTAGCCGCATGAGCTCGCTAAACATACTACTCAACAGAGCTAACATGGACGAGCTATTCTCGGCTAACGAAAAAGAGCTACTTGCCGAGAGCAAAAACAGAACCTACATTAACTATGTTAACAAAATAGAGTCGAGCGACATTAACAAAGACGTTGTAGAGCTAGTTAAAACACTAAAAAAACTAAAAGTTAAAACAGTACTAACATCAATTAGCAAAAATGTTTTGACTGTCACTTCAAAACTAAAGCTAACAAAGCTATTCAGTGCAGTGGTTGATGGAAACATGATAAGCGAAGGTGACTCGATTGCCAAAATATACATATTGGCAGCAGAGGCTCTGGGGGTAGAACCCAAAGATTGTATTGTGTGCAAACACACCGAGCCAAAGCAAGCAGAGGCTCACATGGTGCAAATAAAGCACGTCCCACTAGAGAAGGTGGTTGGGATGGCAACAAAACGCAAAGAGTTATCCCAATACATAGAATCAATAACAAGAGAATAATTAGAAGAATATATTTTTTATACAACCTACCTAAATAACATTCTATGAACCGATTTTTTAAAAATTTAAGCGTATCGCTTGTGCTACTTACCTTATGCACGACGGTACTTTTTGCCCAAGACAAAAGCTACACTGTCACGGGTAATGTTGTGGACGAGCAGCAACAACCACTAATTGGTGTTGTTGTATTAGAGAAAGGCACTTCGAATGGTGCTGTAACTGGAGTTGAGGGCGAATATACCTTTAATGTAGTATCGGCAGAGTCGGTCATCGAACTTACCTACCTTGGCTACACAACAAAAGAGATACCAGCCTCACAGGCAAATGGCACAGTGGTGCTACAAGAGGATGCAATGAAGCTAGATGACGTAGTGGTCATTGGTTATGGTACTGTCAAAAAAGATGATATGACAGGTTCTGTAGTAGCTGTTCAGGCCGAAGATATTAACCGTGGAGCTGTTACATCACCTCAGCAACTTATGCAGGGTAAGGTTCCGGGACTATCTATCCTACCGGGCGATGGTGCTCCGGGCTCGGGCTCAACGATTCGTATTCGTGGTGCAGCCTCTCTTAATGCATCGAACGACCCACTTATCGTAATTGATGGTGTACCCGTTTCTAATAGTGGTGTTGATGGTATGCCAAACATGCTTTCGACAATCAACCCTAACGATATTGCATCATTCACAGTACTAAAAGATGCTTCGGCAACTGCCATTTATGGTTCACGTGCATCGAACGGTGTAATCATCATAACTACAAAAAAAGGAACACGTGGCAAAGTTAACGTAAGCTATAACAGTAGCTACGGTATTGCTACAAACACAAAAACAATAGACGTGCTTAGCACACAGGAGTACCAAGACTATATACTTGGAGCATTCCCAGCCGAGAGCACAAATGGCCAAGCTATTCGCAACATGATAGGCGATAGCAGCACAGACTGGCAAGATCTAATCTACCAAAACGCATTTATTACCGACCAAAACGTAAGCATAAACGGTACTGCTGGCGAGTGGCTACCATACCGTGCATCGGTAGGTTACACCAACGAGGAGGGTACAATCAAAACATCAAAAACAGAGAGAACAACTATTAACGTTGCACTTTCGCCTACTCTACTTGATGAGCACCTAAAGATTAATGTTAATGCAAAGGCATACTTTGGCGATAACACATTCGCAAACGGTGGTGCAGTAAATAGCGCAGCATTCTTTGACCCTACACAGTCTCAGCACATGGAGGACAAGAGCAACGGATGGTTCAACTGGTACACATCGGATGGCAAGCCTGCAACTCTTGCACCCGAAAACCCTATGTCGCTTTTATATGACAATTATAGTTACTCAGACTCAAGACGTATTACGGCAAATGCACAGCTTGACTACAAAATGCACTTTTTGCCAGAACTAAGATTCAACATCAACCTTGGTATCGACCAAACAGATGCTGACAATAACTATGGTACTAACGTAGGTTCATTTGCAGCCGACAAAGATTCGGACTATCCGGGTATTGGTAGATATACAACAAAAAACACAAAGAATACCGACAAACTACTTGAGGCATACCTAGCCTATGCAAAAGAGGTTGGTGACCACAAGTTCGACGTACTAGGCGGTTACTCTTGGCAGCACTTTTACCACGAGACCGACACATATACCTATGCTAACGAAACAAACGAGCTATACAACAATACACCGTTTGCTACCGAGTACTATCTACTATCGTTTTTTGGTAGAGCTAACTATACATTCAAGGGCAAGTACATGCTAACGGCAACTGTACGTAACGATGCCTCGTCTCGTTTCCACGAAGATGTACGCTGGGGTATATTCCCATCGGCTGCACTTGCTTGGAACATGAAACAAGAGAGCTGGCTAAAAGATGTTAAGGCTCTTAGCACACTTAAGCTACGTGCGAGCTGGGGTGAAACCGGACAGCAAGACATTTCGCAAGGTAACTATCCATACATACCAATATATGAGCTATACACTGCACCATCGGCAATGTACCCTATTGGTGGCGAATATGTAAACGTTCTAAAGCCACTTGGCTATAACGAAAATGTAAAATGGGAGACAACAGAGACTTGGAACGTGGGTGTCGACTTTGGTTTCTTTAACTATCGCCTAAAAGGTAGCCTTGATGCATACCACCGCACAACACGTGATCTATTGAATGTTGTACCAATTCCACTTGGTTCTAACTTCACAAACGCAATTATCTCTAACATTGGTAACATGAGAAACCAAGGTGTCGAGCTTTCGCTTACAGGTACTCTTATCGACAAAAAAGATCTTACACTTGATATGGGTATTAACGCTACATACCAAGACACCGAGATTACTAAGCTAACAGCAACCGATAGCGATGATTTTGGTATTCTAGTGGGTGGCATATCATCGGGTACGGGTAGTAATATCCAAATCCACAGAGTGGGTAGCACACCATCTACGTTCTTTACATACCAGCAGGCTTATGACGAGAATGGCAATCCTATTCAAAATGCTCTAGTAGATAGAGATGGCGATGGTAAGATTACCGAAGGCGACCGCTACATGACAGACAAGAGCCCAACACCAGATGTGTACTTTGGTTTGAACATGTCGTTACAATATAAGAACTGGAGCTTTGGATTCAACGGTCACGGTAGCTTTGGCAACTGGGTTTACAACGACTTTGCAGCAGGAAACAGCACAACATATGCAGGTTATGTGGGTTCGGGTTACCTAATCAACATGGCACAGGTGGCAACAAACACAGGTTTCACGGGTGTTAACTCAACAGCACAAATTTCGTCGGATCTGTTCCTTGAGAACGCATCGTTCTTTAGAATGGATGATATCAACCTAGGTTATACGTTCAACGAGATTGGCAAGACAAAACTTCGTCTACGCACATCGCTGTCGGTACAGAATGCATTTGTTATCACAAATTATAGCGGACTAGACCCAGAGAACAGTGGCATCGACAACAACATCTGGCCACGCCCACGTACATATACACTACGTCTTAACTTCGATTTTTAAACACCTCAATAGAGTACGACAATGAAAATAAAAAATATAGCAATAGCACTTTCGGCCTCACTAACGCTAGGCTCGTGTGTAAAAGATCTTGATACAAAGCCTCTAAACGATTATGACTTTACTGTTGACGTGGCATACTCATCGGCCCAGAGCTATGCTCAGGGACTAGGTAAGATATATGGTGGTTTTGTGTTAGTAGGCCCAAACGAGGGTTCTTCGAATATTGATGTTGCCGACCCCGGAACCAGCGAGCTAAACAGAGCATTTTGGTCGCTGCAAGAGATACCAACCGATGCCGTTAAGTGTGCTTGGCAAGATTCATGGGTGAGCGATGTTAACAAAAACCAGTGGACAACAGCAGAAAACACTGTAATTCAAGCAGCCTATACTCGCATAATAGTTCTAGCAACAGAGGCTAGCGAATACCTGCGCCAAACAACAGACGAGAAGCTAAACGAAAGAGGCACTAGCGAAGATTTGTATAAGAAGATTCAGGAGTATAGAGCCGAGGCTAAATTCTTGCGTGCCTATGCATATTGGATGGGACTAGATCTATTTGGCAACCTACCATTCGTTGACGAGAATAGCCCTATTGGTACAACAGAGCTTCCGCCATACTACACTAGCGTACAGCTATTTGAGTTTATCGAAAAAGAGCTTCTAGCACTAACAGAGGATGCAGGCTTTAAGTCACAAGGTGCAAGAACATACCCACAAGTAGACAAAGCAGCAGCGTGGGCACTTCTTGCAAGATTATACATCAACGCCCAAGTTTATATAGGGCAAGACCACTCTGCCGATGCTAAAACAGCAGCAGCAGCAGTAATCAATGGTGGTGCATACGACCTAGCACCTAACTTTGAGGAGCTATTTATGGGCGATAACAGCGAGAACACAAGCGTACACAAAGAGCTTATCTTTGCTACTGCTTATGATGGTGTTCACACTAAATCGTGGGGCGGAACATCTTTCCTTCTAGCAGCAACAACAGGTGCTAACGACGAGACAGCAAAAGAGATTATGGGAGCAACCGACTCATGGGGTGGACTACACACCGATGATGCCTACCTAACAGAGTTCTTTGGTGTAACAAACGTAGACTCAAAAGAGGGCACGTTTAATGTAGCCAACAACGATATTAGAGGACAGCAGTTTGCAATCAAGAACCGTGACGAAAGAAACATTCTCGATCCGCTTATCCACGCACAAGGCTGGGTAACAACTAAGTTTAAGAACACAAACACAGCGGGTGGCACTTCAAATGCAGGTGTATTCTCTTCTACCGATTTCACCAACATTCGCTTTGCCGAAGTACTGCTTGTATATGCCGAGGCTAACCTACGCAGTGGTGGTTCATCGAGCGATGCTGTGGCACTAGACTGCCTTAACAGAGTGCGCAAGAGAGCAGGTATTAACACACCAATGAGCTCATATACTCTTAACGATATATTCCAAGAGCGTTCACGTGAGCTATTCTTTGAGGCACATCGCCGCACAGACCTTAGACGTTTTGACTACTACTCTAGTGCAGACTACCTATGGAAGTGGAAAGGTGGCGTAGCAAACGGAACAGCAATTAGCTCTCACCTAGAGCTATTCCCTCTAGTGGCAGAAGATGTAAACGTGAATACAAACCTTGTTCAAAACCCTGGATATTAATAGAGTTCTTAGTATCGAACTGCGATTAAAGTTATGAAAAGATTAAAATATATATTCGCATCACTAGCTGTAGCAGCTATGGTGTCAGCATGTAGCAATAATTTAGAAAAGGTATCGGTTGATACCACGCAGGTTACAGCTCCAGCCTTTGAGGAGTTTGCAGGTAGCAAGGCTATCGTAGTAACCGAAGATAACCAAGCCACTGGCGTAACCGTTGCTTGGGATAAAGCAAACTTTGGTTATTCGGCAGCCGTTACCTATACCCTTGAGGCTAGCATTCCTTCGGGAGATTCTGTAAAGGTGGTGGTTATGGCAACATCGAATGAGCCCGAGGCAACAATCAGCTACGAAACAATTAACAAAGCCGTGCTATCGGCAGGTGCAGTGGCAGGTAGCGAAACATCGCTTTCGCTCTCGCTTCTAGCTTCTGTTAGTTCGGCATACAAAACTCTATCTAGCACTACTCCACTCGATTTTACTGTGACTCCATACAAGGTTAGCTACCCAGCAAACCTATATATGGCAGGTGGTTTTACGGTAGATGCCTGGAACCCGGGTGCATCGCCAAAGCTGTTTATAACAAACGAAGACAATGGCGAATACCAAGGCCTACTAAATGTCGATAACGATGGTTTTGAGTTCAAGTTCTTGGGACAAGCAGACTGGAGCCCTATTCAGTATGGCACACAGCTAGATCCGCTAGTAGAGGTTGATGCAGGCAATATAGCCGACCTTAAAGGCAAAGCAGCATTCTATCTAATGCACGTTAGCCTAAAGAACCTAAAGGCGACACCAAAGCTACTAAGCTCTATTTCGCTAGTAGGTGGTGCTACCGATATTGGCTGGGATCCTGCAACATCACTTCCTTTTGCACCCAAAGCGGCAGCTGGAGCAGACTCTTATGTTTGGGTTATCAAAGATGTAAACCTAAAGGCAGATGGCTTTAAGATTCTCTTTAACAATAGCTGGGATAATGCTCTAGGAGCTAATGGTGGCAGCGAAGAGTTTGTATTTGGTGGTGGTGATGCTAAATTTGGCACATCGGGCACATATGATATCGAGCTAGATATGTCGGTATATCCATACAAGGCTACATTTACAAAGAAGTAATTTTCTCATAATAATAGTTTAGTGTGTTGTTCTACTACTCTTTGATCGGAGTAGTAGAACCAAAGGGATTCCTTTCTCATAATAGTTAGTGTGTTTAGTGTGTTGTTCTGTTACTCTTTGGTCGGAGTAACAGAACCTAAGAGATAATAATTTCTTATTTACAAAAATTAAGTTTAGGTTTGTTTGGCGTTCTATCACCTTTTGATCGGGGTGATAGAACCAAAGAAAAAGAAGTAAAACGTTAATAAACAATAAAATGAAAAGATTAAAAGTAAAAATTGCTACGGCACTACTTGCTATGGTAGTGAGTGGCGGAGCTTTTGCTCAAAACTTAACATCGCCTAATGGTAACTTTGCGCTTAATTTTAGCGTAAGCGACAAAGGTGAGCCCGTTTACGAACTAGAGTACAAGGGCAAAGATGTTATTAAGCCTTCGAAACTAGGTATCGAACTCAAAAAGGGAGAGAGCCTTATGAATGGTTTTGAGATTAAGGATATAGATAACTCTACCTTTGATGAGACATGGAAACCAGTGTGGGGCGAAGAGGCCGAGATTAGAAGCCACTACAACGAGATGGCAGTTACACTAAACCAAGCATCTGCCGAGCGTGATATCATTATTCGCTTTCGTCTGTTTAACGATGGTCTAGGTTTTAGGTATGAATTCCCTCTTCAAAAGAACCTAAACTACTTTGTTATTAAAGAGGAGCATTCACAATTTGCTATGGCAGGTGACCACAATGCATTCTGGATTCCGGGCGACTTCGACACACAAGAGTATAACTACATGGAGTCAAAGCTATCTGAGATTAGAGGCAAGATGGACGAGGCATACACCTTTAACGTATCACAAGAGAAGATCTCTGACACAGCAGTGCAAACAGCTCTTCAGATGAAAAGTGACGATGGTCTTTATATCAACATTCACGAAGCAGCCCTTATCGACTACTCGTGTATGCACCTAGAGTTAGACGATGAGAACATGGTATTTGAGTCGGTTCTTACTCCCGATGCTAATGGTGACAAGGGTTATATTCAAGCACCAGCCGAGTCTCCTTGGAGAACGGTTATCG
Source organism: uncultured Rikenellaceae bacterium (assembly GCA_964370235.1). Lineage (GTDB taxonomy): Bacteria > Bacteroidota > Bacteroidia > Bacteroidales > Rikenellaceae > CAYJIL01. The sequence goes on from CAYJIL010000015.1 coordinate 7,904, forward strand.
TAAGTGACGATGCTCGTGAAATTCTTGCTTCGAGAATGACTCTTAACCTTAACGAGCCTTGTGCTATTGAGGATACATCGTGGATTAAGCCAGTTAAGTATATTGGTGTATGGTGGGAAATGATTACGGGCAAGAGCTCTTGGGCTTATACCGACGAGGTTCTTTCGATGAAACTTGGCGAGATTGACTACACAAAGACAAAGCCAAATGGTCGCCACGCTGCAAACAACGACAAAGTGAAGTTCTACATCGATTTTGCTGCCGAGCATGGTTTCGATCAGGTGCTTGTCGAGGGCTGGAACCAAGGCTGGGAAGATTGGTTTGGTAACTCAAAAGATTATGTATTTGATTTTGTTACTCCGTACCCCGATTTTGACGTTAAGATGCTTAACCAGTATGCAAGAGACAAGGGTGTTAAACTAATGATGCACCACGAGACTTCGGGTTCGCTTCGCAACTATGAGCGTCACATGGACAAAGCATACCAGTTTATGAGAGACAATGGCTACAACGCTGTTAAGAGTGGTTATGTAGGTGATATTATCCCTCGTGGCGAGTTCCATTATAGCCAGTGGGCAAACAACCACTACCTATATGCTATTCAAAAGGCTGCTGAGTATGAAATTTGTGTTAATGCACACGAGGCAGTACGCCCAACAGGTATAAGCCGTACATATCCTAACCTTATTGGTAATGAGTCGGCACGTGGTACAGAGTATGAGTCGTTTGGTGGTAACACTCCATTCCACACAACTATCCTTCCGTTTACTCGCCAGATTGGTGGCCCAATGGACTACACACCGGGTATCTTTGATGTTCACATGGATTTCCTTGGTCACGAAAACCACAGCAACGTTCTTACTACACTAGCTAAGCAGCTTGGTTACTACGTTACAATGTATAGCCCACTACAAATGGCAGCAGATCTTCCAGAGAACTACATGAAGCACATGGATGCATTCCAGTTCATTAAGGATGTGGCTATCGATTGGGAAAAATCGGTATACATTGAGGCTGAGCCAGGTGATTATGTAACAATCGCACGTAAGGCAAAAGATAGTGGCGACTGGTTTGTTGGTGGTATCACAGACGAGAACAAACGCACAGCTAAGTTTACTATGGATTTCCTAGAGCCAGGCAAAAAATATGTTGCTACAATTTATGCCGATGGCGACGATGCAGACTATGAGACAAACCCTACATCATACAAGATTACAAAGGGTATTGTAACTTCGGAGACAGTTGCTCAAATCAACCTTGCTAGAAGTGGTGGTTTTGCAATTAGCATCACCGAGGCAAAAGATAACACAGCAGGGCTAAAAAAAATGAAGTTCTAAGAGATTGTTTTTAACAAAAACTATATAGGGAGATCTACAGACTTAGGAGGTTTGTAGATTTCCCTTTTAAACTATCGATACAATGAAACGAATATTATACTCAATAGTTAGCGCAGCAGCACTCGTATATGGTATAAGCTGTGCGCCAAAGCAGAGCGAACAGCCACACGCTGCCGATCGCAAAATGGTAGTGTACCAAGTGTTCACTCGCCTTTTTGGTAGCGACAACCCCACCCCTACCCTAGATGGAACACTAGAGCAAAACGGAGTTGGCAAGTTTAGCGACTTTACCACCACTGCACTAGATTCTATTAGAGCAATGGGTATGACACACATTTGGTACACAGGAGTAGTTGAGCACGCCTCGGTATACTCTTCAGACACGGTTGGTGGTATTCAAGCAAACCACCAAGGTGTAATTAAGGGCAAGGCAGGATCGCCCTATGCCATTAAAGATTATTACGATGTAAACAACTACCTAGCCGATGATATACCTAATCGCATGCAGGAGTTCGAGGCTCTTGTTAGGCGCACACACGACTCGGGCATGAAGGTAATTATCGACTTTGTCCCAAACCACGTAGCAAGAGTTTACCACTCTGACATGGCACCCGAGGGTGTCGAAGATTTTGGTGCTAGCGACGATAACACAGTATCGTTTTCGCCAAACAACAATTTTTACTATATACCCGGCAAGGCTCTCAAGCCAAAATTTGAGACAAAATATAAGGGTGTAGATTTTAAAGAGTTCCCTGCCAAAGTATCGGGTAACGATGTATTTACTCACGAGCCACACATTGGCGACTGGTATGAGACCGTTAAGCTAAACTATGGTGTAGATTACCAAAACAACCACAAAACACACTTTGATACTATACCCGACACATGGCTAAAGATGAAGCACATTTTGCTTTATTGGGCTGCAAAGGGTGTCGATGGCTTTAGGTGCGATATGGCAGAGATGGTTCCATCACAGTTTTGGGGATGGGTGATTGGTGAGGTAAAAAATGAGTACCCCCACATCGACTTCATAGCAGAGATATATAACCCTAACTCATACTCAAAGTACATAGACGAGGGTAAATTTGACTATTTGTATGACAAAGTTGGGCTTTATGATACGCTCAAAAATGTAGTAAAGGGGCTGTCGCCATCGGTAGCAATTAGCAAGAGTAGAGCCAAAATTGCAGCTGTGCAACCACATATGCTTAACTTCTTGGAGAACCACGACGAGCAGCGTATAGCGTGGCACGAGTTTGCAGGTAGTAGCAAGGCAGGTATGCCTATGATGACAATATCGACACTTAGCGATGGTATCCCAATGATGGTGTACTTTGGGCAAGAGCTAGGCGAAGAGGCACCCCAGGCAACTGGCTTTGGCGGAGCAGATGGACGTACAACGATATTTGATTTTTGGACAATCCCTTCGCTACAAGCATGGCGAAATGGTGGCAAGTTTGATGGTGCTGCCCTAAGCGATGAGCAGCGCAAGCTAAGAACAGATTATATCTCTATTCTTAAACTTTCGCAGTGTGACCCATTCATTACGGGTGAGTTTATTGATATTACGCTCGAAAACTCGGGCTCTAGCGAGAGTGTATATGCCTTTGCTCGTTACTCACAGGAGCGTAGTGCAATTGTGGTTTCAAATCTTTCGGGGGCAGATGTAATTACAAATTACACCATACCACAAAGGCTCAAAGAGCAATTTGGCAAAGAGGCAAAAACGCTACTTAATATCAACTCTAGCCCGTCTAGCTTTGCAAAGGTAGACAACAGTGGCAGCATGACACTAAATTTGGCTCCCTACCAAACAATTGTAATAGAGAGCAAATAACCAAGCACAAGAAATACTAACACTTAGGCAAATAGGGTATCTCGATTAAAAATTGAGATATCCTATTTTGTTTTGCGCCACAAAAAAACAACTTACATTATTGTATTATTTAACACAAAATCAAATACAATTTGGTGCGCTTTATTGCTTTTTTGACTTAAAATTCGTATTTTAGCGCAATATTTAAAATAATGAGAGATATTTTTAGGCGAATTAACTTTGATAGGAGAGCAATAAGGGCAAATATTGTCATACACTCTATGGCAATTGCACACGCAATTACTGCACTTGTATCTATACATTTTGGGTTCAAGGATGCCATACCACTATCGGTACTCACTATCTCGATGATATTTATTGTATGTGCGCCGTTCAAGCTAGCGCTATACACCACAGCATCTATCGCCCTACTATGTAGTTTTTTTGGCGAGTTCATAGGCACTTATGCAAGTATTATACTCAGTTCCCAAATCGAGAATGCCAATATATATATTACACTAGTAATAACCGAAGCAATAGGATGGGCAACCTACTATTTGGCCACTGTCAACTACTCTAGAGAAAAAACAGTCTCAACAACAAGACGCCTAGCGGGAATAGATAAATCGCACCTATGGCACCTATACTTTAACAGTGCTATTATAGCATTAATAATTCTATCGATACGCCTTGGTTATATGGAGTATTATTCGCTTTTGCAACAGCGATATAATCTCACTTTCACATCGTTTATCGAGACATTCTCAACGGACTATGTCTCGATTATAGCAATGATTTTGGCAAGTGTAATTGCCATACTAAAACCAATGCCTAAATCGCTAAAAAACAGGAGCGTTAGAGAGCAAAAAGTTGTTTTGTGGCTACTCTACTTGCTGCTACAAATTACAGCATCATCGCTAGTGGTTACCATACTACTATTTCGCAGCAAAATACAGACGCTAGAGTTTGCCCTATATAAAGGAGAGATATTCTTTAGTTTTATAATCATCACACTATTCAATATTATTATAATAGGTGTGTCGCTTTTGGCAATACATATTAGAGACTCAAAAATTGCCCTTGCCAACGAGACCAAATATAAACAAGATGCCGAGTATAGGTATCTTAGGTTTAAAAAGCAGCTAGATCCACATTTTTTGTTCAATAGCCTCAATATGTTAGAGAACCTAGTTTATGAGGGAACGCCCGATCAAGCTAGCGAATATATTGGCAAGTTAGCGGGAATATATCGATATTTTTTGCTTTCGGAGGATAAGATAACTGTTTTTCTCGAAGAGGAGTTACAATTTGTCGAGCAGTATACATCGCTACTAAAAATTCGCTTTGGCGAGGCATTAGCAATAAAGCTCGACATCGACAATAGCTGCCTCAACACAAAAATAGTTGCCTGTTCGTTGCAACTGCTCATCGAGAATGCTGCAAAGCATAACATCATAAGCCCAAGGCAGCCTCTACACATTAACATATATACCCAAGAGGATATGATAATTGTAGAGAATAACCTTCAGCCAAAGATAAGCGAGGCAAACAACTCAACCAAGTTTGGGCTTAACAGTCTCAAAGAGCAATTCACATCAATATCGGGGAGAGATATAGTTGTGGATAAGACAAACGACCTATTTATTGTAAAATTACCACTTATTTAAAAAGAAGATATGCTAAAAGTATTGATTATCGAGGATGAGATTCCTGCACAACAAAATCTTATTAGAACACTCAACAAGCTCTTTGATGATGTAGTTGTGGTGGGCAGAATAGACTCGGTGAGTGGGGCTGTTGAGTGGTTAAAAGATAGCGTGAATAGTGCCGATATAATTTTTATGGATGCCGAACTATCCGATGGCAAGTGCTTCGAGATATTTAGGCAAGTTACACCCAAGGGCTGTGTTGTTATTACTACTGCCTATGACCACTACGCAATAGAGGCATTCAAGAATGGTAGCACCGATTATCTACTCAAGCCAGTGGTTAAAGAGGAGCTAATTACTGCCGTAGAGAGGTGCCGTGAGCGCATTAGTAGGGTTGCCACGCAGCACACACAACAAGAACAGATAGAGGGTACAAAGCACTATAAGCGCCGCTTTACGGTTAAGGTAGGCGATAAGATATTGATTATTCCTGCCGAAGATATTGCATATTTCTACTCCGAAGATAAGGCAATAAATATGGTTACACACCTAGGTAGCAGATATATTGTCGACCAATCGCTAGATATGCTAGTTAAGCTACTTGACCCTACTATGTTCTTTAGGGTTAGTAGAGGGTGCATAAGCTCGGTGGGTGCAATTAAGACCATCTCTAAGCACTTTAGCTCGAGACTCAAAGTCACCCTAAAGCCTAGCCTAGATCACGAGCTATATGTTAGTAGAAATAACATCTCCGATTTTATAGATTGGATCGAGGGCGGTGGGCAGTAAGCCCTGCCCTACTCTTGCCACGTGGTTGCCATAGTGGTGATAGGCTACCAAATAGCCTTAATACTCAAAAGTAGATATTACTGCTTGGTGGTCGGTTGGCCAAATTGTTATTGGCTCAACAATTGAGTCTTTATAGGTGTGCAAAACACGCTTATTGTAGGCTATGCTACCTTTGGGGCCCACAATCCACGAGTTTGTTAGTTTAAACGATTTGTGAGGATAGTAATATATAAAGTCTATACGCTCACGCTCATCGGAGTCGGGAGCCCACGTTAGCTTATCTAGCGGTACAAGCGCATTATCCGATGGAAACGTAACACCCGGATAATTAACGGGGTCGGGATAGATGGCACGGTATGTGTCGATATACCCCTCTTTTGTTAATAGCACAGACACATCCCAAGGCACTACTAGGCCTTTGTGCTCCATTAGGTGCGCTGTTTCTTTAGTCCAATCTAGGTGCGAGGGCTCGTTAAAATCTCCACCCAAGATAATAAATCGCCCTGCTTTTTTGTCTATACTAGCAACCTCTATAAACGAGCGTATAGCATCGTCACGTTTTGAGTCGCGGTTTATTTTGAGAATTGAATCTACATTGGTTACTGGTGTTTGCTTTTCCCACGTAGAGCCATTGTAGCCACGAACATCATAATATGCACATGAGCGATAGTCTAGGTGCGCAGTATAGGCAGCCACCTCTACTCCACTAGGAAGTTTTGCCACTAACCTATACATACTTCCTGCATCATCTTTTAATGGATATACAGTTGTGCTGTCAATAATGGGATATTTGCTTAGCAGTCCCGAGTCATAGGAGAGAAACGAGTAATAGGTCTCTCCTTTTTCTTTTAGTGCTTGTGTAATGCGGTCACAAAATCGTGTATTGTTATAATTTCGCACCTCGCTAAGCATTACAAAATCGGCATTGCTTGCTACTATTTCGTTAACTACTGCATCGAATCCGCCCTCTATCATCTCGCCCTCTTGCCAAATATTAAATTGTAGTACAGTTAGTGTTTGTGGCGATTTTGTGTTGCAGGCAAAAGCGATGCAACTAAATAGTATTAAAAGTAAAGTATATTTTTTCATTTATCTCTTTTGAGTTATTATGCTGGATAAAATGTCCATAGATTACTAAATACAAGTATATACCAAAAAGCATTTAAAAACAAGTAATCTTGGTTAAAACAACAAAAAGAATAGTATCTTTTCTACCATTAATAGATAGAAAAGATACTATTCTTTTTAGTTGTTGATCGATAAAGAGACTAAGCAATATCTATTAGTTAGATTCAAAATTTTGCCAGTCACCAATAGCTATCGTAGCAGAGATTCCATAGAGTTCTCAACAAATGGACCTTTGCGGTTAGGGCCTCTTGTGTCTCGAGTATATTTAGTACCAATACTATTTGGGCACTCATACAGATAGTCATTCACAAACTCGATTAGCTCTTTGCGCTTTTGTGGCATTGAGTCCGATAGATCTTTACTCTCTGATGGGTCGTCAGCCAAATTAAAGATTTGGATTGTGCTCTCTTCGCCCTTTTGTGGTAGCTCTTTAACTAGCTTCCAATCGCCAACCCTAGCCGATAGTATCTCCATCTCATCTAGCGTAGTGGGAGCAACCACATCGCCATCTCGGTTGAGACACACAACTATGCTTTGGTGTACATTACCGCTCTTTTCGCCCTTAAAGTATGGCATTAGATTACGGCTATCGTTGTAGGTGTAGTTATCGTCACCGTTTATCATTCCCAGAAGTGTTGCAGGCATATCGACTATCGAACACATAGATTTACTAGTAGTTCCAGCAGGAATTACCCCCGGTAGCTTGGCAATTAGTGGTACTCTAATACCACCCTCCCACACGGTTGTTTTGGTTCCTCTAAGCCCACCATTCATTTGATTGTATGATGCACCATTGTCGCTCATAAACACAACCATAGTATTCTCTTCGAGACCATTTTGCTTGACTCTATCGAGTAGCCTACCAATTTGTGCATCAAGCACATCTACCATAGCATAGCGAGTTGCCATTTGTTTATCATAACCCTTTTGCTCATACTTTGCTACCACATCTTGGGGTGCTTGGTATGGCGTATGTGGGGCATTGTATGCCATGTATATGTAGAACGGATTATCTTTATTTTTGTCTATAAACGAAATAGCCCTATCGGTTAGCTCCTCGGTAAGGTACTTTATTGTGTCTACATCGCTATATTCGTCATATATAAAACCTGTCGAAGACGAAGGACCACCAATATAGTGGCTACCAATTCGTGCATCAAAGTAGTCGTGCATACCACCCATAAAGCCATATCCTGTGTCGAAGCCATTGTTCATTGGGTGATTAAAAATTGCCCAACCTTGGTGCCACTTACCAAACCAAGAGGTAGCATAACCAGCCTCCTTTAGCATGGGAGTAAACGATTTGTTGTAATGGCTCACCCCCGGGCAAGTACCATCAAAATTGTGATAAACACCATTGCGTGCGGCAAATTTACCCGTAAAATACATCGAGCGGCTAGGCGAAGATATGGGAGCAGCGTATGCCTGAGTCATTCTTATGCCATCTTGAGCAATCTTGTCGATATTTGGAGTGGGAACAACTGCATCTTCGTTATAACAAGTAGGTTCGCCATAACCTAGGTCGTCAACCAAAATAAAAATAATATTTGGATTCTCTCTCGAAGAGGCATCCATGCTACTGGGTGCTAGAAGTGTTGCACCACAAAGCGACAATATTAGTTTGTTATTCATATTACAAATTAATGTTAAGTATGTATATAATAAAGTTCCCCACTAATACACTAGCTCTACCCTTGGTTTGAGGGTAGTCGCTAGCTCTGCGAAATAGGAATTGTGTTTACCACAGTGATGTAGCTCGCCCCAAACGCTGAGCACATCAAAACATGTGAATTCAAATTTCGTGATTAGTGGAGAACTTTCACATTATTACCTATAAGCCAATAATTAGCTATTTTTTTGCTTTGCTCTTTCGGCTGCTTTTCTCATGCGCTCTTGTTGCTCGCTGATATACTGATTGTTTCTTTGGTCACTATCACCATACTCAACTCTTAGCTCCTCTAGTCGCTTGTGAAGCATCTCTTGAACCTCGGCATAATCGGGATTACCATAAAGGTTGTTTTGCTCACCCGGATCTGTCTCTAGATCATACATCTCCCACTGGTCGATGTCATAATAGAAGTGCATTAGCTTATATCTATCGGTAGCAATACCATAATGGCGTTTTACTGCATGAATTCCCGGGTACTCATAATATGTATAGTACACTGCATCACGCCACTCGCCCGACTTGCCGTTAACTAGGTTGCGGAACGATAGACCTTGCATATCTTCTGGTATCTCGATACCAGCAAAATCTAGTATTGTAGGCGCAAAGTCTAGGTTTTGAACTAGCTGATCGATTTGTGTTCCTGGCTTAATCTCCTTTGGATAGCGCATTAGAAGCGGTGTGCGGAACGACTCCTCATACATAAAACGTTTGTCATACCAGCCATTCTCGCCTAGGTAGAAACCTTGGTCAGATGTATACATGATGATAGTATTTTCGTCGAGACCTGTCTCCTCTAGGTAGTCTAATAGCTCGCCAATACCCTCGTCAATTGCAGCAATAGTACCTACATAGTCTTGCATATAACGTTGGTGCTTCCATCTCACTAGATCCTCTTGGCTCATGTTTGGATAATCCTTCTCAAACTGCTCCATTATAGGGCGATAAACCTTGTCCCACTCGGCACGCTGCTCGGGGTTCATGCGACCAACCTCTCTGTCAAATGCATTATAGTCCCATTCGCTGTATGGAGCAATACCTAGTCTATCCATAATATCTGGGTATATCTTCATATCACCAGCCCAGTTCATGTGGTCTTTGATGCTCATCTCAGAAGTCTTGGCTGCCTCACCACGGCCACTATTGTCGCTAAACAAGCTCTCGGGCACATTATATGTTTTGCTAGTGTACTCTTTAATGTGTCTAAGCGCAGGAAGCCACTCACGGTGTGGAGCTTTTTGGTGGTAAAGAACACAGAAAGGCTTATCCTTATCACGCTTTGTGTCAATCCAATCGATTGTTGTTTCGGTTACAATATCGGTACAATATCCCTCGATAACCTTCTTCTCTTTGCCGTTGATTAGGAACTCGGGGTTGTAGTACTCGCCCTGCCCCATAAGCACCATCGAAAAGTCGAAACCCTGAGGCTCGCCATCAATGTGAATCTTACCAATCATGGCTGTCTCATAACCATTTGCTTGCAGCACCTTTGTAAAGGTGTTTTGATCCCAATCAAAAGGATTACCATTATCAATCTTACCATTAATAAAACTGTGCTTACCCGTTAGAAGCACCGCTCTACTAGGTGCCGATATTGAGTTAGTAACACAAGCTCTATTAAAAATAGCACCCTCATCAGCCAAACGGTCTAGGTTTGGTGTAGCGTTAAGACCCGAACCATAGGCACTAATTGCCTGATAGGCATGGTCATCGCTCATTATGTAAATAATGTTTGGGCGTTCTGGCTCTTTCTCTGCACAGCTTATTAGCGAAGCTCCCAAAAGCAAAGAAGACAACTTTACCGAATTTTTGCAATACATAATTTTAAATTTTATTAAGTAATATTAATCTATTCTGTTTATTTTGTTTACGGTGGGTATAAACACCCTGTTAGTTATTTAATCGAAGAAAAAACTTCGGGGAACGCCGATGCAATATCGAACTTATCGCCCGTTTTTTTTGCCCATACCAAAAACTCGCTAGCTAACTCTCTAACCACTTTATCGTATTTTTTGTTACCATACAAGTTTACAGTCTCATAAGGATCTTTCTTTAGATCAAACAAATAGATGTGGTTTGCTAGTGGAACAAAAATGATTTTGTACCTATCGTTGCGAATTGTTCGTTGCTTTTGGTGATAGGCGGCATATATGTAGTCACGCCCCTTCTCCTTACCATTTTGTAGTAGATCATACTGCGATGTATATTCAACTCCTTTGGGGGTTTCAATCCCAATTGCATCATAAATTGTTGGCACAACATCGTGTAGGTAGTTTAGCTGGTCTCGGCGCTCACCTTTTGGTATTCCAACACCACTAAACACCAAAGGTACTCTAATACTATGGTCATATAGCGACTGTTTGCCTATAAAGCCGTGCTGCCCAACTGCAAGCCCATTGTCGGCACTAAATATAATGATGGTGTTATCCATCATGCCATTTTGCTCGATTGCCTCAATTATTCGCCCAATTTGTGCATCGGTATGCGATATTATTGCATAGTATTCTTGTAGGTGTGTCTTAACAGCAAACTGAGTGCGTGGATATGGCGCAAGAGCCTCGTCTCTACCTGCTGGTGTAGACCCCATCTCAACATATAAAGGGTGCTGTGGAAGGTAGTTCTCGGGCACTTGAATATCGTCAAGATCATACATGTCTACATACTCCTTGGGAGCCTGCCTAGGGTCGTGCGGAGCATTAAAGGCACAATACATAAATAGTGGCTGGTCGCTATTCTTGTTTTTGTTTATAAAATCAATAGACACATCGGCCTGCACCTCGCTCCAGTGCTTGCCACCCTCCCAAAATCCACCTATCGTAGTATCATAGGGGCTCCATGCATCGGGTTGCCCTTGCACAGGCCTGCTATACGAGGCTTTAACAGTAGCTGGCATACCTCCTTTGCGAGGAGTATCTACCACATCAAAAACCGATTGTGGGCTAACGTGGGCAATGTGCCATTTACCAGTCATAAAGGTTTTATAGCCTGCGTTTCTCATCGTTTGAGGCCAGCTCAATTCTTGGGAAATAATCTCTTTATATTTGTTACTCTCTTCATTAAGCGAGTTCCACATATATAGCCCAGTTAATAGCTGCGAGCGACTCGCAACGCTATATGCACCGTGCCATCCACCCATCATGTAGGTTGATGTAAAGGCTGTACCCGACTCGATAAGCGCATCGATATGCGGGGTTTTTACTCCCCTATTGCCCACTGCACCAAGAGCATCGTGTGTTAAATCATCAAGAAAAATAAACACAACATTAGGCTTGGTAGTTTTAACGCTCTGTGCGTTAACATTTAATGCTAATGCACTCAGCGATAGTGTGGGTATTAAAAAAGATTTCATGTTCGTATGCTTAGTTGTTACACAAAATTTATATACTTTGCTCTACTACTTGCTTTGGTATGAGTTATAACGCTCTTTGTGAGATTGTTCTCGCTGTTTACTCAAATCGTTTGTGAAGCTACGTGAGGAGCTAATTGGTGTTACTTTTAGTTTTTGATTCGCTATATCGAGCAGTCTTTCAACAACATCGGGATGCTCTGAATATAAATTAATTTTCTCTTGAGGGTCATTGTCCATATTATATAAGCCCAGTTCGCTACGTTGAACATCCTTTACTAGTTTCCATTCATGACTACGCACCATTAACAAGTTCATGTTATTGTGAGTATATGGAATAGATGTAGAGCGTGGCTCATTGGCAATTATAAACTCGTCTCTTGCATTATCTGTTTTCTCGAGTGTGAAGTATGGCATTAAATCGACTCCCGAACCAAAACTCATTGGCTCTCCAGCAGCAAGAGTTAGGAATGTTGTAGCCAAATCATAAACTCCACACATAGAGTTAGACTTTTTACCAGCAGGAACAACTCCGGGATACTTTACAATCAAAGGTGCTCGTATTCCGCCCTCCCATATTGTGAATTTGTGTCCTTTATAACCACCGCTGTTTATCTCTAGCTCGGGGCCATTGTCGCTCATAAACACAAGCATGGTATTCTCATCGAGCCCTTTTTCTTGCAAGTATGCCATAATGCGCCCAATTTCTTGATCCATATAATCAATCATAGCATATCTTGTTGCAGCAATTGCCTCGTGCCCTTGCTTTAGGTATTTTAAGATAACACTATCGGGGGCTTGTAGTGGAGTGTGCGGTGCATTATATGCAAGATAGATGTAGAACGGATTATCGCTCTGCTGCTCTATAAAGTCTAGCGCCTGATTGGTAATCTCCTTTGTAAAATATTCCATTTGGTCTACCGCCTCAAAGTCGTCATAAATGTTAGAGTACTTTGAGTATGGCCCACCATTATAGAAACTACCATCTTTGGGGTCATGAAAATCGTGCATTCCTCCCAAAAAACCATATGCTCTATCAAAACCATTATTCATAGGGTGGCTAGCAAGGCTATAACCTTGGTGCCATTTGCCAAACCATGCAGTTGCATATCCTAGCTCTTGTAGCTTTGGTGTAAAAGTTTTGCGCTCGGGGCCAACACCCGGCACATCGCTATCGGCATTACCATACACCCCAATCTCGTGACCTTGGCTACCAGTCAAAAAGGCTGCACGGGTGGGAGCCGACACTGGGTAGACATAGGTTTGAGTCATCATCACCCCTTGCTGGGCAATTTTATCTAAATTGGGAGTCATTATTAGCTTTGTATCGTTAAAACACGACACATCACCATAACCTAGGTCATCTGCTAAGATAAATATGATATTTGGTTTTTCACCTGCTAATGCCGCTGTGTTACATACTAAGGCTAACGATGCTAATAATTTACTTTTCATATATTACTGGTTGTTTAAAAGTTTGAGACAATGTCTTCTTAGCGAATCTGCCTTGGCAATATCGCCAATCTTGCGATGGTCAATCCTTACAATAGGATAGTTTGCTGGCTCTCCTTTTGCAATTTCGTCATATAGCACATCGGTTAGCTCGATAAGTAGCTGTGGGTGCTTTGTCGAAACATCGTTCTTCTCGTTTCTATCGTCTGCAATATTATATAGCGAAGCAAATTTCTTTGTTCCCTCTATGAGTATTTTCCAGTCGCCTTTGCGCAAAGCTACACTGTGTGCATACTGTGGCGCAGGCGTGTTATAAGGATAGGTTTGAATATTATAAACAAACAACAGGTGCTTGTGAGCATCGCCCGTTTTCTCGCCACTAAAATATGGCATTAGGTCTACTCCATCCATATTGGCAATATCGCCTTGCTGCGTCTGAGCTAGGAACGTTGTAGCCAAATCGGTAATAACACAAAGAGACTCGCTACTACTTTTAGCAGGAATAGCTCCCTGCATCGAAGCAATCAAAGGCACTTTTATTCCGCCCTCCCAAATGGTGTTCTTTTTACCCTTTAACCCACCATTATAGCTCTCGTGCAAACCTCCATTGTCGCTCGTAAAGACTACAAGAGTGTTTTTATCGAGTACATCTAGCAATCGTCCAATGTTTTGATCGAGATGGTCAATCAAGGCATAGCGTGCAACATCTTCGCCCGATAGCTTCTTTCCATTATACTTGTCGATAAATTCTTGAGGTACTTGGTAAGGCGTGTGAGGTGCGTTATATGCTAGAGTCAAAAAATAGGGTTTGTTCTCTTTTTTGCAATTTGTTACAAAATCAATAGCTCTATCGGTAAACTCCTGTGTGAGGTGATTAATCTTGTCTACAACCATAAAGCCATCATACACATATGATAGGTTACTATATTCACCTGCAAAACGGTGTGAGCCCTCGTTTGGGACTAGGTAGTTGTGTGTCGAACCCAAAAAGCAGAACGATTTATCAAAACCATTATTCAAAGGATGATTGACAATATCCCACCCTTGATCCCATTTACCTATCCAAGCCGTAGTGTAACCACCCTTTTGCATTTGTGGCAAAAACGATGGATAGTGCACCCCCATTCCGGGGTTTGCAGCATCGAGCATGTTGTAAACTCCAATATTCTGAGGAAATTTACCTGCAAGAAACGATGCCCTACTTATAGCAGACGAGGGGTAGGCGTAGGCCTGAGTCATCTTAACTCCCATAGCTGCAAGTCGGTCTATATTGGCGGTTTTGACAACGCTACTAGGGTTATAACACGATAGATCACCATACCCCAAGTCATCTACTACAATAAATACGATATTGTGCTTGGGGTTACTAGCACCTTGCACCACTATGGTGCAAAGTGCAAAAATAGCAATACAGAATATCTTTAGCATAACCTATTTTGTTAGAGAGAATGGGCGTGAATCTTTTGCCCAGTTTTTATTTGGCTCGCTACCCATCTCAAACTCTAACACACCACCATCAATAACTTGACTGTGTGTTATGAATGACTCGTTAAAAGGTGCGCCATTTAGTTTAGCAGATTGAATATATAGGTTCTCCTTTGAGTTGTTATTTGCCTTTACTGTAAATGTTTTGCCATTTTCGAGCTTAACCGATAGCTCCTCGAAAAGAGGCGAACCTATAATATACTCATTTGTACCCGGTGCTACTGGGTAAAAGCCCATCGCACTAAAGATATACCATGCCGAAGTTTGGCCATTATCTTCGTCGCCACAAAGACCTTTACCATCGCTATATCCCGACGAGTATAGTCTATCCATAATTTGACGAACGTGATATTGTGTTTTATACGGAACACCTGCATAGTTATACATATATGGCATGTGCTGAATTGGCTGGTTACCGTGTGCATACTGCCCCATTCCACCTGCAATCATTTCGGTCATCTCGTGAATTACCCAACCTTTTCTCACGTGATTACAAATAGGGTGAGCTGTGAATACTTCATCCATGCGCTCGATAAATGCCTGCTCAGACCCCATTAGGTTGATAAGACCCTTTGGGTCGTGGAACACACACCAAGTCCAGTGCCATGCACTACCTTCGGTAAAACCACCGCCCCACATATCTGGCGAGTAGTTCTCTTCCCAGCTACCATCCTTTAGCTTTGGACGCACAAAATTAATGTTGGCATCAAAAACGTTTTTGTAGTTCATCGAACGATCTTTATATAGGTCGATAGCTGCTTTGTCTTTGCCAATTAGCTCGGCATAACGTGCAATACAGTAGTCGTTATAGGCATACTCTAGGGTACGAGACACGCTCTGTCCCACCTCTACATCGTTAGGAATATAGCCATACTCGTTATAAAACTCACAACCTTCACGACCAGCCGAAGTAGGCCCTTTGTTGTTTGCTCCTTTTATCATTGCCTCATACATAAGCTCCTTGTCAAAACTACCAATACCCTTGGCTAGAGCGTCTGTTATGATAGATGTAGAGTTTTGACCTATCATAGATTGACGATACTGTGGGCTGAACCACTCTGGTAGCCAACCACCTTCGGTATATATGTTTTGAAGTGCATCCATAAACTCCGATGTTAGCGAAGGCTGCATGATAGTAAACAGTGGATGTACAGCACGGAACGTATCCCAAAAACCATTATCGGCATACATAGGCCCCTGCTCTACTTCGCCAGTAAAGAAGCTATAATGCACCATTTCGCCTTTGCTGTTATATTCGTGTGTTTTGCGAGGGAATAGCAGTGTGCGATATAGGGCACTATAAAAAGTGCGCTTTTGCTCTAGGCTACCACCCTTGACTTGTACTTTTTGAAACTCCTTTTCCCACTCGTCGTGGCTAAGTTGCTTGCGCTGCTCAAAGGTGTAGTCTTTTAGCTCTCGATCATAATTAACGTTTGCTTGCTTAGTGCTAATAAAAGATGAGATCACTTTAGCAGTTACATCTTTTTTGTCGCCAAACGAAAGATACATCGCAAGGTCTTTACCCTCGGCGCTCTTTGCACCCGAAATTTTGTCTTCGCCCTTAAATACGCCATAGTCGGTGATTGGTGAGTCAAAGTAAATTACAAAGTGTGTAGCAAAGTTACTTGGAAGAGTTTTCTTTGAGTGCTTGGCTGCAAACGATGAGAAACCTGTCACAATGCCTCTTTTTGTATCAACCTCAATTTGGGCATCGTCATTAAAACAGTCGATAAGCAGAGTACCATCGCCTTGTGGGTAGTTAAATTTGAATATTGCACCCGAGTTACTAGGTGTAATTTCGGTTTTGATTCCGTTATCAAACACCAAACTATAGTAATATGGTAGAGCTATTTCGTTATCGTGCGAGAACTCTTGTGCACGAAGATTTTGATCATAAATTGCAGTGCCTTTTTGTGGCATTAGCGAAAAACAAGCATAGTCGTTTATCCACGGGCTAGGCTGGTGGGTTTGCTTAAAACCCTGAATCGTTTTGTCAGTGTAGACATATTGCCATCCATTACCGTTATTACGAGTCTGAGGAGTCCAAAAGTTCATACCCCAAGGTGTCGCAATTGCAGGATAGGTATTACCAGTCGAAAACTCATACACCGAGTTTGTACCCTGAAGAGGGTTAGCCAAATCGACAATCGAAGTAGGCTCGCCGCTTTGTGCCTTTGCAAAGGTTGCCATAAGAACCACTAGCACGGTAGTCAATAAATTTTTCTTCATCTTCGTATCTCTTTTATTTAATTCTATATTTATACTTTGTACCAAATTATAAGCCAAAGGTAAGCCACTAGGGCTTAATTATAGGGTTAATTTACTATAAACATTCACATTTTTTAGTTAACCCTGCCTATTTTGCTTGCTGTTGTTTCTTTTTTGCAACTGCTGCTTTATGGTTTGCCTTTAGCTCGGCTGTTTTGTTATTAACATGCTCATCACAAGCCTCTATGTTGTCTATGTTGTTCATTAGGTGAGTTGCCCAAGAGCCCGTTTGGTTCATCCACTCTAGCATTTTTGCCCGATAGTTCTCTACTTTTTGTGCATACTTAGCATCATTTGCTAGATTGTTTAGAGCATCGGGGTCACGCTTTGCATCATATAACTCTTCTCGTGTTCGTGTCTTAAAAAAGTTGAGACGCTCAAGCACAGCTGGGTCGCTACCCTCATACTTGTTCATTGCTGCAAATGTGATACCTGCCCAAGAACAGTTTACAAATACTCTTTCGCCATTGCTCCAAGGCGAATAGATATATACAAAATCTTTGTCATGAATAGCAAACATAGGAAACGAGTTATTGCCCGATGTTTGGTAGAACTGAGTAAACACTTGTGTGCGATCTTTTTGCTTTTTACCCTTTAGCACTGGCACAAAAGAGCACCCATCAATTTTGTCATTAAACTCAATATCACAAGCCTCTAGAATGGTTGGCAAAAAGTCGATTCCCGAAATGTAGTGCTCGCTATCCACCGAATTGGGCTTAACGACTCCGGGCCATTTTACCACCCATGGTGTTTTATTTGAGTTCATATAGCAGTTTGTCTTTGCAAACGGAAAGTCCATTCCATTATCAGAAAGGAACATAACTATGGTATTATCGGCTATGCCCTCCTCCTGCAAAACTCGAAGAATCTCTCCTACCATATCGTCTAGTCGCCTCACCGAACTATAATACTGTGCAAGCTCGATGCGTGTTTGGGGAAGGTCGACAAGAAAGTCGGGCACAACCATCTCTGAATCCTTAAACACATACGAAGCATCGGGGAATGTTTTGTTGGGAAACTGTCTTTTTTCGTTAGCACTACCATGAAATGGTGCGTGTGGGTCGTGGGAGTTTGCCATAAAATAGAATGGCTTGCCTTGCTTTTTTGACTCTTGAACAAACGATTTAAATGCATCGTAGTATAGCTTTGGGTCACGCCCTTGCCCCAAATCTTTTTGGTCTAGCTCCATATCCCATTTATAGGACTCAATTGGTGTAGCATGGGCATACTTGCCTGCAATACCTGTGCGATAGCCATTACTGCCAAGCACCGACATTATTGTCGAAATATCTTTGGTGGTGTGATTAAATCCCTCGACACCATTATTGTGGGAATACATACCCGTAGCCAAAACCGCACGTGATGGTTGACTAACGGCAATATTAACATAGGCATTATTGAATATCATACCCTGCGATGCCAACTTATCTAGGTTAGGAGATACGTTCTGAATTTCACACCCCATATAACCTACACTATTATAGTTTAGGTCATCGGCAGTTATCAATAACACATTTAGGGGTGCTTGTTGGGTGCTCTGGCAATAGGCTAGCGATGTAGCCAAAACTGAGAGTGCTCCTAGTACGATTTTTCTATCCATAAGTAAGTAATTTATTTGCGATACTCCACAATATTAATTGTAGTTAATAAGTGCAAAATTACTTACAAAGGCTTACTTGGTGGGTTAATTTGCGATTAATTTTTGAATTAATCACCTAATTATTATCATTTTACTGCCTATAACTGTAATTTATAGGCACGATAAGATTTTATAATGGTTACTCAATCATTTGGTCAAACGAAATATTCTCGCCATAGGCATTGTTATATCGCAAGGCAAAGTGATAGAATTTTATCTTGGCCTTGGCCTGGTCGCCTAGCTTGACAAGCGAGTTTATTTCGATTTTGGCAACGTCTATATTCAAAGGGTCATAATCCAAAAGCACCTGCGACAATTTATACGAAGCCTGATAGGACTTTGCATTATAGTTGTGTTGCAAGATTGGATATAGATCTTTTATTATCTGCTCTTCGATATCGGATTTAAAAGTATCTAGCCATGGGTATTCTTGTGTGTGTAGCAAACGACCACGGCTTATTATGTCAATGTATGGACTAAGCTGCGAAAGCTGCACTTTTGAAATATCGGCTGGTATGATATTGTTGTTTTTTAACTCTAAATAGTCACAGTAGCACAAAGCAGAGTCTATCTCGACAAACCACTTGTTGTCGTTATACACCAAAGCTATGCCGTCAATTTCGGCAAGAATGTTTCGTAGCCCTTTTATGGTTACACCTCTAATGTTCTTGGCTTTGTTTGGCTCTTTATCGGGCCACACTAGCATAGAAAGCTCGCTAGAGGTAATACCCTTGTAGGTTTGCCTATGTGTATATAGCAACACCGACAAAAATAGCTGTCGAATTTTTGAGCTAAACATATAGCTTATATCTCTACCATTACGATCGATGGCCGTAAACTCTCCAATTAGGTAAATCGAGTTTGCGATGGCGTTGTTTTGGCTATGCTTTATAGGCTGAGCTGTGTCAATATCTTCTTGTGGCTCATCCAGCATCACAGTAGGCTCTACGCTAGTAGCAGGGCTAGGCACTTGGGGTGCTTGCTCTATGGTACTTGGGTGGGCTATATGGTTTTCTTGCACAAGCTCGCTTTGGGGGGCTGTAATTTGCTCTTTATCTGCCAAACACTCCTCTACTGCTGGCTCTGTTGCTGCTGGCTCTGCCATTAGCTCTGGGGCAATCTCTTGGTTATCATGCACTGCCACAATACCTCTTTGCTTTACTCTACGCCTATGCACAACAACTACACATAGCACTACTGCCACGCCTACAACTAGCAAAGCAATAGGGCTATTGCTATCATTATGCACTACTTGGGTGGTGCTTTGGGTAATAATATTGTCGGTTACCGGAGGGAAATTGAGCTTATATAGCTTAATAACTATACTATCTTGGTCGATATACTCCTGCACAGCACACACAAGATGTTTTGTTGCTTGGTCATTAAACAGGCTTATTCTTGTCTGTATTTTTTGTGAGAAGAATGGTATCTTATCGGCAGCAGCACTTACATCGCCCGTTTTGTAGTTAAACTTATAAAGAGCCAAGTCTGTCGAAGTCTCATACTGCTTATAACACATGGTATAAAAACAGCTATTGCCTTCGTCCATTATAATATCACGACAAGGAACAATGTTTTGGCTTTCTAAATCAAACTCATACAGTAGCTCTACCTGCTGTTTATCGATATTGATTCGGTATAAATCGTAGTAAAATTTGCGAGAATCAAACAGCTGACCAGACTCATTACCATATCCACCATAAATATATGCCACATTAGCAGTATCGCTCATAGAGCTTGCCACCGAGGAGTAGTATCTAGGCAAAATAGTATCGCCACTAAAGCGCACTTGGTTCCATGTTTGCTCTTGTGGTTGGTAACAATAAAATTTATTTGAGTAACGTGAGTAGCCAAAGCCACCAAACTGATATATCTTACTAAAGTCGGAGTTGGCAAACACCGAACTATGGTGAAGGCGATTCTGAACAATATTAGTTTTGATTTTTGTGAGCGTATTATCAATGTAGTTATAAAGCGCTACCGAGTTATCTCTCTCAGACTCTTTTATTGTGTTATTAAATATTAACACATCACCCGTAGTAGGATTTACTATGTTATCGCCACCTCCGTGCTCATAAAACAAGAACGCATCATCGAAATTATGCTCTTGCTGCGAGATTAAAGAGGTGTTTAAATCATAAATCCAACTATTTTGTGGCGAATAAACAACAATTTTTGATAGCTCTTTATCCTGAAAAATAGCTGTTTGGTCATTACAATCTATTTGGGCAACTAACTCCCAGTTACAGTGCTTTGAGTATAGCCAAATGGGGTTATAGGCAATACCAAAAACATTTTTGTGTGAATCATACACCCTGTCGCCTTGGGCATTATCTAGGGGGAAGAATATTGGCTCGTTGCCATCGCTACTATACCCCAAATTTACTATTGCAAAGCGAATGAAATTGGCATAATGGCTAAAACTACCAAAATAGTAGTTACAAGTAGCACTGGTGTTAACGCTCCCAAAACGCACCTCTTGGTGGGTGTCGCCTACTTGCAAGCTAGCTAATCCGTTGCTTGGGTATATTTTAAGGGTTACATGGTGCCACTTGTGTGCCCTGCACTCTTTAATGTCGATAGGTAGTTGCAGCTTAGCCTGAGCAAAGGTTAAATTGAGGTTAAGTATTAGGTCTGTTCTCTCTTTATTGGGCGAGGCAAACAGACTAAACAGCTCATTTTTGTTGTTGTTACAGCTAAGCAGGTGCCCAATACGATTATTATCAAAGAAAGATATATCAAAGCTAATTACCAAAGAATCGTTACTCCATGTTTGGCTCTGCTCAAACATTTGGTACGATGTCCTTTTGCCGTCATCGGTATCAAACTTTAGCCCTCCTACTATGGAGCTAGCACCTTGCGTAAAGCCGATATTAATAGCAAATATTAATAGTATTATTATATTGAATATTATCTTTATGCTCATTATTACTCACATTATTAACTGGATTATGTGACTCTTTTACACAAAGAGAGATACCACAAATGTAGTATCAAATCCAATTACTGTGTTGCTTTCTCACTCTACGGGGCATATCGAACCACCAATATGCCATAGATTTTGAGTTGATTAAGCCCAAAACAACACTAAATCCCTATACTTAACCTACACTACTCCGCTACCAAATTAACGACCAAGGCAAATTAAACGTTACAAATATAGCATTTTTAGAGCACAAAAGAAAGAAGTTGTAATAACAAATTACAAATTACGTTCATATATTAACGCTACATAAGGGTGCCACAAACGATTAAGCAAGGCTAAATACCGCCACTACCTAATTATCGATTATCGACTAAAACTTGCGAGTATAAGAGAACGATGGCATAAATGAAATGAGCTGAAATGCTTTGTACTGCTGGTGTGTTTGGTTATAATAAACGATATATGGATTGCGGTGAGCCGTTGCATTAAGTAAAGATATTTGCCATATACGTGAACCATTCCTCAGTTTTTTCTCCATTGCATAGTTTAAATCCATTCTAAAGAAATTTGTTAAACGTGCATTGGTATACGCTGGATAATTCACCAAATCTTCAAACCAATTATCGAGTGCCCCCTCCATTGGGTATTTCTCGTTCGAAAGAAAGTAAGGTAATCCGCTTTTATAGTTTACATTCACAGATAGTGTGTGAATTTTATCCTCTTTTATTAATGTTTGGAATGATGCTAAAAGATTAAAATCATGGGGGGTGTCATAAATAAAATCGATAGTTCTACCATCGGTGTCGTATGATGAATTAGAGTACGTATATGATGCCATAACATTAAAACGATTCAGCGAATACTGCCCCAAAATTTCGGCACCATAGGCGTTGCCCGTAGCTAGTCGATAGCCTCCGTTATCAAGCAAAAAATCACTAGCGTTATAAACTATCGAGATATTTTGGCTCTTTTTGTAGTAAACTTCGGCTTGCACATCTATACCCGAGCTAAACCCATGCTTATAACCTGCCGATAACTGACTGCTGGTGGGTAACTCGTTTTTGTTCTGAAAGGGAATCCAGTAGTCTATTGGGAGCGTCATCATTTGCTGATTAATAGAGAACAAAGGTTGTGTGTTTTGCACATAACTAACCCAAAAAGAGCTTTGATCTTTATAATAGGTTAAAGCTACTCGTGGTTCTACTACTACCTTGCTCTCGTTGTTATTGTTATACACCGAGAGACGACCACCAACATTAAAGACAAAGTCGTTTATGCTAAATTTATTCTCAATAAAAAGATTACCACTATATAGCTCTCTTGTGCCATATTCAATTGATTTTTCTTGGTTAAATCGATATGAATAAATATCTTGTGGGACAAAATGTTGGTAGGCAAAATTTACACCATAAGCTAGGTTATACCAACTATTTATATTGTGGTTCATATTTGCTTTTAGGCCCAATTCATTCATATTGGAGCCTATTTCAAAATTGTCGATATTGCCATCGGTATCATCATACTTTGACGAATTACTGTTAGAGAGGTGTGAATAATAGCTAGTTAAGTTAAAAAAGCTCTTACTCGACACTTTGGTGCTTAGCCTAAGCGAACCCGCTATATTCCCCCAACTAAGCCCCGATTTGGTGTGCGAAATTAGGTCTTCGCCACTATCGCCAATGCTCTTTTGGTTCGAAACAAACTTTAGTGCATCATTTCCAGTATAAAAACTACCATAAATAGTGCTCTTTTTGCTAACATCATAGCTAATTTTGGCAGTTACATCATAAAAGCCAATTAGCGGATAAAAAGAGTCCTCTTTAGACATAAATAACGAAGCGCTCCCTAGAAATAGGTTTGGTGTAAAGTAGCGCCCACCTACCAAATATGAACCCTTACCTTGGTTTATAGGGCCCTCGACAAGAGCCGAAATAGTTGTAGTACCCAGTTGTATCGACTGGTTATGCTCATTGCGGTTGCCTTGGCGAATATTCATAGCCGCAACACCTGATAGTCGACCACCATATTGTGGTGGTACATAGCCTTTATATAGGTCGGCAGATTTTATGTAATCACCACTAAAAACAGACACAAACCCAAAGGCATGAGCAGAATTATAGATGGGTATATCGTCCATTAGAATTAGTGTTTGATCGGTACTTCCTCCACGCAAGTTCATACCCGAAGAGCCCTCTCTACCGGGATTTACTCCGGGTAGTAGCTGAAAATATTTAAAAATATCTTTCTCGCCCATAAACGAGGGGATAAATTTTAGTTGCTGTGAATTTACCGACACTACGCCTAGGTCTTTAACTTTGGTAAATTTTTCGCCCTCGCCCTTAACCACAACCTCGTCAACAGACAGCATCGAGGGAGCAAGCAAAACATTTAGCTCTTGGCTAGATACTATGCTATACTCACGTGAGGCGTACCCAATGTGAGAGAACCAAATATTGGCAAGCGAATCGGTAACGGTAACAGAAAAGAACCCATAATCATTTGTTACCGAGCCATACATATTATCATCGGCAACCACCACTCCCACCAAAGGTTCCAACGAGAGAGAATCCCTTACAAAGCCCGAGATTGTTATTTCTGTTTGTGCATAACACAAGGTATTAAACAGCACAAACAACAATAGTATAGTAGTTTTAATCTTCATTGTTCTCTATCTTAAGTTTAAATGTTGAGGATGAGTAGCCAGCAAATATCCCTACTCCATTTTCTATGTTTGAGTGGATGGGATATATTTGGTTGAATATTTGTACACCTCCTGCTAACTGAATTTGTTGATATGCCGATTTATAGTACATATCATACTCATCGGAGGGAGCTATTGTCTCTATCATAATGTGTGTTACTTTATCTTCTTGGGGATCATACACTGGGTATCCCCAATCATCATACCCAATTATGGTATCGCTCCATCGTGACCCAAAATTACTAACCGAGAAAGAGAGAGGCATTGCCAAATCTACATTTTGGTAAGGTATGCGAATATAGTATTCGTAGTTTATGTTGCTACCTTTATCTAGAGCGTGATAGTTATCAAACACAGTATTGAACTGATCGCAAAAAAGATTGGTTGCATAAAGGTTGCTCGAAATTTCGGGCTCACCTTTTTCATACAAACCCAGCGCACGAATCATAATCGAGCGTGTTTGCTGAGCTAAATCGATGCTTGCTATATTAAAAAAACGATATGAATTATAATAAATATCGAGATTACCACCACTTTGTGTGTACTCAATATCAACTGTGGGGCTAAGTGGTATTGAGGTTTGAGCATTCACTCTACCATATTGTGGGACATCTATTTCGATTCGATATTGTGCCCCCTCTCTAGGCTTAATATCGGTTACTAGTTTTCCGCCTGTGCAATCGCCCTCAAAGATAATTTGATTATCCTCATACAAAGCCACGTAGCTGTTCTCTACCACTTTGTACTCGTTTTCATCGCTTATGCTTTGTGTCCAAAATAGCGATGCTTTAATCGTGCTATCGGGGGTAAGAATTGAGTTTACAACAACTTGGGGACTAAAATCATTATCAAAGCCTGCATCATAATCATATTCACAAGAGAATAGTGATATGGCAGCAATAAAGAGAACTATTCGTTTTATTATCATTATATCTCGATTTTTATCGGGGTTTATGTCTAGTAGCTATTTTCTAAATATTTTGGCAATATAGTATGCCTAAATATATTGATGGTGGTAAGTGGGTTTAAGTGTTAACATAAGAGGATGTAGTTTTATTGTTTACTA
>CAYJIL010000016.1:0-32229 GCA_964370235.1 uncultured Rikenellaceae bacterium
GTTTACTTGCATCTATCTTCGATAACTGCCCAGTCAACCATTTGCCAAAATGCCTCTAGGAATTTGGCTCTGGCGTTGCGATGGTCGATGTAGTAGGCATGTTCCCAAACGTCGACACATAGTAGTACCTGTCTGCCATCTTTAACTGGAGTGTCGGCATTCGAAGTAGAGACGATAGATAGACCATCGCCATCAACTACTAACCATACCCAGCCCGAACCAAATAGCTTGATTGCAGCGTCTGATAGTTGCTCTTTCATCGACCCAAACGACCCAAACGAACCCTCTATAGCCTCTAGTAGCTCTCCTTGTGGTTCTGCCTTTGGGCTAGTCGAAAATTGGGTAAAGAAAAATGTATGGTTCCAAAGCTGTGCAGCGTTGTTGAATAAACCGCCCTCGGCTTGTTTGATAATATCTTCTAAGGGCATATCTGCCATTGGAGTACCCTCTACCATTTTGCATAAATTGTCAAAATATGCTCTGTGGTGCTTAAGGTGATGAAACTCCATCTGCTCTTGGCTCATTAGTGGAGCTAGGGCATCAATCGTGTAGTTAAGTTCTGGAAATTGTAGTGCCATGTTTTTATTGTTTATAGGTTAATACGAGTTAAATATAGCAAATATTTTGCCACAATTTACATGATTTATGTTAGGTGTGTATAAAACAAAATATTTAACCGATTGCATTGCTGCTATCTTTGTATAATTGGTGAATATCAGTCACTAAAATTCTACCATTATACCAATTGTTGGCAGCACCGTACCACTCACATTTTCGATATACTTCATTTTGTAGCGTTGGTCGGCAGGGGCAGCGGTTGGATTCTCTATTTCGCCTGTCGATATGAGTATATCGGGCTGAGTAAATTCGCTAGTCGATATATTTTGTATATCGATGTATAGTCCTAGCATCCATCCATCAAAATAGAAACTCTTGTCTACCCTCATATCTAGCTGTGCATAAGCATCTAGCCTGCCTGTGTTGTATAGCGAATAGTCGTAGTATGGGCGTTGGTAGACGTCCCATGCCTGCACAAACGATGATTTGTCAACATCGTATGGGGTGTATGGCGAACCACCAATTGCGCTTAGCTTTGCTCCCACGCTCCATCCCTTGCCAAGCACATAAGTTCCGCTTGTGTTAACAATAAACCTATTGTCCCAAGCCGATGGTAACAGCTCTGAGTCTTTGTTATTGCGATATTCGCTCCTAAATAGTGTAACCGAGCTAACTAGCGATAACTTTTGTGCAATTTGCCAACGTCCCATTAACTCAACACCATAGCTACGCCCTTGTGCGCTTTGTGATAGTGCCTCGTTACCCACTATGCCATAGTCGTTACCCTTTGATGCTAGTGGAATATTGTCGGCAATAGATAGTAGTGCATTACCATAGTGTTTGTAGAACAACTCGGCAGATAGTAGTAGATTATCTTCATATCGCCAATCGATGCCTGCTGCTATTGATTTTACATTCATAAAACCCAAATCACCGTTTATGCGCTCGCCATCTTCGCTCGAGTAGCTAAGCGAAGTGTATGCAGGCATTTGGTAGTATATTCCTGCACTACCGTTTAGTGAGAAGCCGTTGTTTAGCCTATACGAGATAGAACCTCGTGGCGAAAATTGTCGCCAAAACTGCGAAGTCTTGCCCGAGAAATCGTTACCATCCATGCGAATACCCAAAGATCCCGTAACTCGGTTGTTAGGCGATTCATACTCCATCGAACCAAATACTCCCCAGCCAAGCAGCCCTAGCGAGCTGTTATATAGCTGCTCTTGTGAACTTGCTCCCGAGAATACCTTTTGGTAGGAATCTATTGTGAATGGAGAATAGCTACCCTCGATACCGTAGTCAAAGGTTAGTTTGTCGCCATAAATTCGGTTGTCGACCTTAAACGTAGTTTTTTGATCTCTCGAATTTATATCGGTAATCAAATTCTGTGGGTCTGAATCGTCGTTACCGTAATACTTTATGTTTTTGTTATTGAGGTATGAGTGGCTAAGAACCACCGATGTAACATTGCCCTCGCCATAGTATTTATATACACCACCTATTGTAAAGGTCTCTTGGCTAATTGCTGGTAGGTAGTTGAGTATATATTGTGATGTTTCGCTTTCGGCCTCATCGTTTAGTGTCATGGTGTCAAAACCTGCCACTCCCAACACTGTAAGCTCGCTTTTGGGCGAAAATTTATGCTTTACTTTGAATTGCCCATCAATGAAATTGGGCAAAAATGGTAGGCCTAGCGCACGAAAGAGTAGTTGTAGGTAGGATTGACGAACCGAGGCTATGTAGGTTGTCTTGTCGCCAATGTGTCCGCTAGCACTAGCACCCACCTCTGATGCTCCAACAGTGAATTTAAAATTTTGGGCATCGGGGTTACCATCCTTTAGCCTAATATCGAGCATTGAGCTCATTGCATCTCGTTTGCTAGTTGGGAATGCTCCAGTGTAAAAGTCTATTTGTCTAATTAAATCGGCATTAATAATGCTCACAGGGCCACCCGATGCCCCTTGAGTTGAGAAGTGATTGATGTTTGGAATTTCGACACCATCTAAAAAGAATCGGTTTTCGGATGGTGCACCACCTCTAACAATGAGGTCGTTGCGGTAGCCGGCAGGCGAAAATGCTACTCCGGGGTATGATTGCACAATGCGAGAGACATCTCGATTGGCACCGGGGCTTTTCTCAATTTCTTGAATCCCAATGCGCCTTAGGCTCACAGGGCTAGCCGTTACTTGCGGGAAAGGCGATGGCTTAACAACTATATTGTCAAGCTCATATTTTTCACGCTTTAGTTCGATTTCGATTACTCCCGTAGCAGGGGAGATTTGGTATTGTGGCGACACGTCTGTTACATATCCAACCGAAGAGCTCTCAAAGTTATAGATGCCGGGTTCGACATTTTTTATCACATAATTTCCTTGTGCATCGGTGACAGCAGCCTTGGTGTTCATCCCCACAATAGAGATAAGGGCATAGGGCACACCCTTTCTTGTCGTGGCATCAATAATTTGCCCCTTAACATTAAAGCTAGATTGGGCGAAGGTATTGGCTATACTCGATATAACCAATAGAATTACTAGTAGAGCTCTCATAGTTATAGTTTTTATAGTGATGCCCTACAAATATAGTGCTAATTTTTTGAGACTCTACATATTACATACAAAAATGGGATAGAAGACCGCCTAGCAGCCCTCTATCCCATAAAGTTTAATAATTTAACTAAAAAATAAATTATTTTTTAACGTTAAATTTAAGTTCACCACCTTTGACTAGATCGCCATGTGATATTTGATATTTTTTGTAGCTCTTGCCACCAAGCTCAATAGATTTGATGTATGGAGCATCTTTCTCGCCACTCTTTGTGATAACAAGCTTGTCGGCACCGTAGTACTCTGGGTCAAGCGTGATAGTCACCTTGTCGAATGTAGGAGTTGTTAGAGTGTAAAGGTCGCTACCTGCACAGTCTGGGTAGAAGCCCATCATCGAGAAGATAGCCCATGCCGACATTGTACCAGTATCGTCATTACCCGGAATACCATCTGGCTTTGTAGTGTAGTACTTATCTAGCAGACGTTTCACCTCTTTTTGTGTTCTCCACTCCTCGCCTTTGAAATAGCTAAATAGGTATGGATATGCAATATCAGGCTCGTTTGCTGGGTCGTAATAACCTTTGTCAAAAATCATTTGTAGCTTGTCAACAAAGTTCTTTTTGCCACCCATTAGTTTAGCAAGACCTAGCACATCGTGAGGCACATAGAACGAGTAGTTATATGAGTTACCCTCGTGGAAACCTGGCGATGGCTCAAAGTTCTCGCCTTGCTTAGGATCAAACGGAGTTAGGAACTCGCCATTTGGTAGTTTTGGGCGGAACAAGCCATACTCTGGACAGTAGTAGTTCTTGTAACCTAGCGAACGATTGTAGAATGTTTCGGCCTCTTCTTCGTAGCCTAGCTCACGAGCAAAAACACTCAACGAGTAGTCTGCAAGGTAATATTCAAGAGCGTGCGAAACCGAGTTGTCGTACTTACCACGTAGTGGTACATAGCCCAAACCTAGGTAATCGTCATTGTCGGGACGAAGCAAGTTTTCGGGGCCCGGAGTAGTTGCGCCCTTCTTCATAGCCTCGTATGCTGTTTCAAGATCGAAATCACGCAGACCACGCAAATATGTATCGGTGATAACAGGGATTGCTGGGTCGCCCTCCATAGTTAGAGTCTCACGACCAAATAGCTCCCACTTTGGTAGCCAGCCGCTCTCTTTATACATATCAATCATAGTGTTCACCATATCTAGCTGTGTCTTTGGATATAGCAGCGAGATTAGCTGGTGTACGTTACGATATGTATCCCATAGCGAATATACTGTGTAGCGGTTACCATCTGTGTTAAGAATCTTGTTAGACTCCATAGCAGGGTAGTCACCATTAACATCTTGCAAGATATTTGGGTGGATAAGTAGGTGATACATAGCAGTGTAGAATACCTCACGTTGCTCTGCTGTACCTCCCTCTACCATAATCTTTGATAGAGCCTCGTTCCACTTGTTGAACGAGCTCTTAGAGATTGCCTCGAAGTTTTGACCACGAGTCTCTGCCTCAAGATTTTGGCGAGCATTCTCGGTGCTAACAAACGAAACAGCTAGCTCAACTTCGATTTGCTCATCTGCTTTAGTGTCAAAAGAGTAGAAGTAACCTATGTCGTCACCAAACATCTCTTTCTCATACTTAGTATAAATCTTGTACTTGCCATTAAAAGAATCCCACTCTGCCTCAACACCGCTCATAGGGCGTTGCATCTTCCAAAAGCCGCTGTTGATAGGCTTTTTGTTAACTCTCATCACAAAGTAGATAGGATATACCGCTTGTGCTGCATAACAAAAAGTACCAAGTAGCTTACTACCTTCGATTTCGGTATCGCTCACCTTGCGAACTCTTGCTCCAGTCTCGTTAGTAAGACCTTCGCCAAGGTTCAATAGAATGTTTGCTTGACCAGCAGGGAAAGTAAAACGAGAGATACCAGTACGCTCGGTAGCAGTTACCTCGTTCTTAATGCCATATTTAGTTAGAGTGTTTGTGTAGTAACCCGGGTGTGCCGCCTCGTTACTATACTCAGAACCATACTCTTTGTAGTTAACATTAATATCACCAGTTGTAGCCATTAGCAGTAGTGAGCCCATGTCTGGACACCCTACTCCCGAAAGGTTAACGTGTGAGAAACCTGTAAAGAACTTATTGTGGTACTCATATGGTGTTGACCACCAGCGAGCATCCTTGTCATAAACATTCTCGCTAGAACCCATCACATTGAATGGAGTAACCGACATAAGCCCATTTGGCACTAGTGCCCCAGGGTTTGTTGTTCCAAAGTTTGTTGTGCCAATAAATGGATTAACATACTCCGCTGGACTCTGGGCTACCCCCACTAGGGTAGCCAGAGCAAGCGTAAGAGTTAGAAGAGTTCTTCTCATTACAGAATATTTGTACGTTTTGTAAACTCAATAATCTCGTCAATATAACCAAATGCAAGACCTGTCGAAGTATCTGCACAGCCATAATAGATTGCAATGCGACCAGTCTCACTATCGTGAAGAGACGCACATGGGAATGTAACGTTAGGCACATCACCAATACACTCATAAGGCATTTGTGGTGTGATTAGGTACTCACCCGAACGGTAAAGAACTTTCCATGGCTCGTCCTTGTCTAGGATCGCAGAACCAAAGGCATATACAAATCCGTTACAAGAGTTAAGTACACCGTGGTAAATCATCAACCAACCCTCCGAAGTCTCGATAGGAATTGGACCTGCACCAATCTTTGTACACTGCCATGCACTCTTCTCAAACGGAGCTGGTGACATAACGTGACGGTGCTTACCCCAGTATAGTAGGTCTGGAGACTCGCTATAGAAAATATCACCAAATGGAGTGTGACCGTTGTCACTTGGGCGAGATACCATAGCAAAGTTACCGTTGAATTTGCGTGGGAACATTACACCGTTACGGTTGAATGGTAGGAACGCATTCTCTGTTTGGTGGAAAGTCTTAAAGTCTTTTGTCCAAGCAACACCAATTGTTGGGCCATGGTAACCATTACACCATGTTACGTAGTAACGATCTTCGATCCAAACAACACGTGGGTCATAACCATATACCCACTGGCCAATCTCCTCGTCATCACAAGTAAATGTAAGTGGCTCGTGCTCGATATCCCAGTTGATACCATCCTTGCTAAAACCTACGTGTAGGCGCATGCGGCGGTTCTTGTCGTCACAACGGAATACACCTGCATATGCTCCCTCGAAAGTAACTACTGCCGAGTTGAATATAGAGTTAGAACATGGGATGTGATTGCGATCGATAACAGGGTTTTCTGAATAACGCCAAAGTGTGCTAGTAACACCTTCTGGTCTATCTTGCCAAGGCATGTTTGGAAGCGCTGCTCCCTCAATTTTAATTTTGCTCATAATAGTGTGTGTTTATTGGGGCAAGCAAAGCCGCCCTTTAGTTTATTATATATATTTAATATTTACAAAAATTACGCTTCTTCGATTTGAGCATCTTCTTTTTTGCTATCGGGGTGTGTAAATGGTAGTATCCACGTAATGATAAAGGCAGGAATTGCAAGCGTAAGAGCTACTGCAAAAAACTTTTCGTAACCTAGCTCATCGCTCAACCAACCACTAATCATACCCGGTAGCATAACACCCAAGTTCATGATACCACTAGCAAAAGCGTAGTGTGACATTTGGTATTTGCCCGGTGCAACTTGCTGCATCATAAACAGAATAAGACCCACAAATCCAAATCCATAACCAAAGTACTCAAACACAATAGCCGAACCAATTATCCATAGGCTATCGGGCTGATACATCGATAAAAAGAAGTAAACCGCAAACGGTATATTAAAAATACAGCATAGCGAGAAAAGAGTTTTCTTTAGTCCAAATGCCGAAATGTAGTAACCTGCAAGGAACGATCCCAAAATAAAGGCTGCAGCACCAAAAGTACCATATACAAGGCCAATATCCTGCACCGAAAGCCCTAGTCCTCCCTCGGCAACAGGTGCTTTTAGGAATAGTGGAACGATCTTAATTACAAAACCCTCGGCAAAGCGATATAGTACAATAAAGGCGATGTATAGCCAAATATGCTTTTTTTGAAAGAAACTTTTGATAACCACAACTAGCTCTTGCATAGCCTCTTTTGTGTTGTTAACGCTAGCTGCTTGGCTACCACCCGATGGCAGTACTGCAATGTGATAAAGACCCAAAAGTAGCATCACAAGACCACAAAGTCCCATAATAATCATCCATGCCCACTCGGCACCCATAGCGTCCTTTAACACACCAGCTAGGTAAACAAGACCACCCGTAGACAGTACCTTTGCTAGGTTATAGAATGCACCTTGCCAGCCAATATATTTGGCTTGGTTGCTCTTGTCTAGCTCCGACATATATACACCGTCGGTTGCAATATCGTGCGTTGCACCACTCAGTGCTACCACTGCCATAAATGCAATTGCATAGGCAAAAAAGTTGGGTAAAGATAGCGAAATAGCAATCAAACCAAAGGCAATTGCCGTTGTTATTTCGGTAGCCACAACAAAATACTTTTTTGTCTTAAACATCTCTAGGAACGAGCTCCATAGTGGTTTTAGTGTCCACGGAAGCATGATTAGCGATGTCCAAAAAGCGATAAGTGTGTTTGAAATTCCAAGGTCCGAGAATGCTAGTACCGATACCATTGAGAGAGTTACAAATGGTAGACCCATGGCAAAATATACCGTTGGGACCCATTTTACAGGATTTTTACTCATAATATAATTATTCAATCTTTATTAAATATAAAACGCTAACAAAGATACGAAATTATCTTAAATTATAAAAATATGGTTAAAGATTAACGCTAAAGAGCTTCTATTTCTTGCGTGCTAATTTTCGCCACATAATTGCTAACACCTCTCTTGCCGAGCGATTGATAAGTGCCACACAGCCAATATATGCAGCAGCGAATGAGCCTACCCATAACAAGGTGTATGCGCCAAAAATAGTAAAACTAGTGTTGGGTATTCCGCCACATAAATCTATCATATACCCAAATGCAATAAACAGCACAACGAATATAATTGTATAGATAGATGTAGGTTTATAGAAGTGTGATACCGATGCGCCAATCCCCTTGTTTAGCAGCAGGTATGGTTTCCACCCAAACGCAATTATGGCTGTGCTAATTGCCGAGCCTGCTGCTACACCAACCAGTCCCCACATATATGCACCCCATACCGATATTACCAAATTGATGGCAACTTCGCACCATGGCGCCCAAGTGTCGTAGTAGATACCATAGCCATTAAGAAACGAGTAGAGCGGCATCTTCACAATTGCCACATACATAGTTGCTGCAACAAATGCTAACACGTTGGTGGGTAGTAAATAGTGCTCGCTACCCAGCCATAGTTCAATAAAAT
The DNA here is from genome assembly GCA_964370235.1 of uncultured Rikenellaceae bacterium. Taxonomy (GTDB): domain Bacteria; phylum Bacteroidota; class Bacteroidia; order Bacteroidales; family Rikenellaceae; genus CAYJIL01. The sequence continues at coordinate 8,477 of CAYJIL010000016.1, forward strand.
CGGGTGTTAAATAAAACACGCCAAATGCAAATATAGCCGCTATAATGTGAACAAGTGCGTTATATTGCTTGAATACGTGTAGTGTTTTTTGGTGGTTATCTTCGCTAACAAGATTGCCAATAGCTGCTGGGAAGCCCGAAAAGAGAGCTGCCGAGAGCGAAACCACCCTTGTTGCGAGCATCGAATAGTTTTGGAACAGCGTTACCGACCCTAACGAAATGAGCTGGGCTATGATAATAGAGTCGCTTTGCAAGAGTACAACTCCTGCAAACTTGTGCGAAACAATTTGTTTGATGTTTGTGAAAATGTGCCCATAGCTCTTGATTAACGATCTGCCATATTTTGCGTGGGAATTTAGCCACGGGTACTCTTTTTTTGTTCGCCACTCAACCGTAATAGAGTAGATGATAGCAAAAACTGCCTCTATAACAAGAAATAAGTAGTAGTTTATGGGCAGTAGCCATAGTGCCAACATTTGCAAAACTAGCTTAATTATAGAGGTGGTGTTTTGTAGTGCAGTAACAATATATGCTCGTTGTGATGCTATGAGTAAAAACTGCTTATAGTTAACAAGATATGTTAGTGCACTCATAAAGAGATATACAAAATAGGCACTATATACAGCAGGCTCGGGCACCGAATCGCCTGCAATATCAACAATAAAGAATGCAAGAATAAACCCTACAACAATAATGAAACCACCCACAAACCTAAACAAATAACCCAGTAGCGAAACTACCTCGTTTATTTGCTCTCTGTCGTTTTGGGCAATGGGGCGATATAGAGCACACGAAACTGCCGTGGCAATACCAAGATCTGCCACATTTAGCAAGCCTATGGTATAGTTCATGAGTGTGGTAAGTCCACACAAATCGTCCCCGAGCATATCTAGGAAAACACGCCTCGAGAAAAAATTGACAACAAGCATCATCACAAAAAAGCCCACCGATGCAAACCCGTTTATGATGCTATACTTAATTCTACTGCTCGACATTTTACTTGTGCCTTAAACAACAAAAGAGGGTACACTGTAAAAGGCACCCTCAATAGTTTTTCTTATTAGTTACTATCTCACTCCGCTATTCTTAGCCTCCATAGAGAGAGTAGCGTGTGGAACAATCTTTAGACGATCTTTGCTAATTAGTTTACCAGTATCACGGCAGATTCCATAGGTCTTGTTCTCGATACGTATGAGCGCAGCCTCTAGGTGTTGAATAAACTTAAGCTGACGTTGAGCCAAACGACCACTCTCCTCTTTGGATAGAGTTGCTGCTCCCTCCTCAAGAATTTTGAATGTTGGCGATGTATCTTCGGTACCATTACTTTCTGTGTGTGTTATGGTTGCTCTTAGTAGATCGTAATCTGAAGTAGCCTTTTCTAGTTTCTTTAGAATTATCTCTTTGAATTCAACCAACTCCTCGTCGGTGTATCTTGTTTTTTCTATTTCTGACATAATATTAACGTTTTAGGTTGGTAAAGTTGCGTAAATATATAAAATTTTGATTAATTAACCAAATAACAATTATAATTACAAAAGAAAATAGCAGATCTGCTTTCATACATTCGTATGGTTGAGCGAGATCTGCTATCTGTTATCTTAGCATTTTTTTATTGCAATAGTTACCAAGTTTTCCTCAATATCTATCTCTGTACCATCGGTTACGGTGCCGCTAAGCTCCACTCCCGTAGCAAGAGTTTGTGATGCAATATAATCGCCCCACTGCCCAACTGCATCACGCAGATAATCGCAGTCCGATATAGTGATTGTGATTTTGTCTGTAACCTCAAATCCCGAATCTTTACGCAGGTTTTGTATTCTGTTAACTAGCTCACGAGCAATACCCTCACGGCGTAATTCCTCGGTAATAGTAACATCTAGTGCCACAGTCAAGCGACCCTCGCTAGCTACTAGTAGCCCTGGAATATCCTCCGATGTAATCTCAAAGTCCTCAAGTGTCATCTCAATGTCTACTCCGTCAATTTGGCATTTATATTCGCCCGTGCGCTCAACAGCTGCAATTGCTTGCTGGTCAAACGTAGCCACAAGTGCCGAAATTTGCTTCATCTGCTTGCCATAGCGTGGGCCTAGAGTCTTAAAGTTAGGCTTAATGCGCTTTGTGATAACACCAGTAGTGTCTTCGATTAGCTCAATTTCTTTAATGTTAACCTCCGAAAGGATAAGCTGTGCAGCAGCCTCAACATCGCTCTTCATTGCTTGGTCGATGATTGGGATAATCATCTTCGAAAGCGGCTGGCGTACCTTAATACTCACCTTACGGCGAAGTGCAAGTACCATAGACGATAGGCGCTGTGCCATTGCCATCTTGCGCTCTAGTGCACTGTCAATATCTGCCTCGTTGCACTCGGGGAATGTAGCCAAGTGTACCGACTGTTCGCCCTCTGCAAAGTGATTAAGGTCGGCATATAGACGCTCTGTAATGAATGGTGCGAATGGTGCCGAGATTAGCGATATTGTGCGAAGTACGCTATATAGTGTTTGGTAAGCCGATAGCTTATCGTGGCTCATTTCGCCACCCCAGAAACGCTTGCGGTTCAAACGAACATACCAGTTAGATAGGTTCTCGCCCACAAAATCAGATATAGCACGTGCCGCAGGTGTTGGGTCATAATCCTCTAGGTAGCCCGTAACATCTTTGACAAGTGTGTTAAGTAGCGAGATAATCCATCGGTCGATCTCTGGACGCTCGTTAACTGGAATTTGTGGTGTCGATGGATCGAAATTATCGATATTTGCATATAGAGCAAAGAAGCTATACGTATTATATAGTGTGCCAAAGAACTTGCGGCGCACCTCGTCAACACCATCAATGTCGAACTTAAGGTTGTCCCAAGGTTGTGAGTTCGAAATCATATACCAACGCACTGCATCGGCACCGTATTTGTCCATCACCTCAAACGGATTAACCGCATTGCCCAATCGCTTACTCATCTTGTTGCCGTTTTTGTCGAGAACAAGACCATTAGATATAATGTTCTTGAATGCTACACTATCAAATAGCATAGTACCCAAGGCATGAAGCGTAAAGAACCAGCCACGAGTTTGGTCAACACCCTCGGCAATAAAGTTTGCAGGGAATAGTTTCTCAAATTCGTCTGCCGAACACTCAAACGGATAGTGTACCTGTGCATAAGGCATAGCACCCGAGTCAAACCATACGTCGATAAGGTCTGCCTCGCGCTGCATCTTCTCGCCCGACTCCGATACAAGAACAATTGAGTCTACGTATGGTCGGTGAAGATCTAGTATATCGTAATTCTCTTTTGAGAAATCGCCAGCAGTGAAGTCTTTAAGCGGATTTTCGCTCATAAAACCTGCTGCAACCGACTTGTCAATTTCGTTCTTTAGCTCCTCTAGGCTACCAATGCACTTAATTTCGGTGTACTCTTCGTTTGCCCAAATAGGGAGTGGAGTACCCCAGTAGCGAGAACGTGAAAGGTTCCAGTCTACAAGGTTCTCTAGCCACTTACCAAAACGACCCGAGCCTGTTGAGGCTGGTTTCCAGTTGATGGTAGCATTAAGATCGCTCATGCGCTCCTTAACCTCGGTTGTGCGAATAAACCACGAGTCTAGTGGGTAGTAAAGCACTGGTTTGTCGGTTCTCCAACAGTGTGGATATGTGTGTGTATATTTCTCAATCTTGAATGCGTTGCCGCTCTGCTTAAGCATAACACAAATATCTACATCTAGCGTAGGGTCTTTCTCGGTTAGAGTATCGTCATAGGCATTTTTTACAAAACGACCTTCGAACTCGCCATAAAGCTCACGATTGATAAAGTTATCGACATAAGTAGAGTCTAGGTCGCTTGTCTTAAAGAACTTACCTGTGCGGTCGACCATAGGCACATTTTTGCCAGCTGCATCAATCATAATCAAAGGTGCGATACCTGCTGCCTTTGCAGCTCTATCGTCATCGGCACCAAACGTAGGTGCAATGTGTACGATACCCGTACCATCTTCGGTTGTAACAAAATCGCCACCAATTACTCTAAAGGCATCGCCATCGGGCTTAACCCATGGGATTAGCTGCTGGTAGTTAATGCCTACTAGGTCTGCTCCTTTAAACGTAGTAACCACACGATAAGGAACATTCTTGCCATCGTTCTTGTAATCATCAAAAGCACCTTCGTTTTTGGCAGCAAAGTGCTTAGCGATAAGTGCCGATGCAAGAATTACGGTAACTCTTTGGTGTGTATATGGGTTGATGGTCTCTACCTTTGAGTACTCAATGGCAGGGCCAACAGCAAGTGCTGTGTTTGATGGAAGTGTCCATGGAGTAGTTGTCCATGCAAGGAAGTAGATAGTATCTTCGCCAGCAAAAATCTTTTCGCTCGCAGCATCCTTGATAACCTCGAATTGAGCTACTGCCGTAGTGTCTTTTACATCACGGTAACAACCCGGCTGGTTAAGCTCGTGGTTAGAAAGACCAGTACCTGCCGCAGGCGAGTATGGCTGAATTGTGTAGCCCTTGTATAGCAAGTTCTTTGTGTGTAGTTGCTTGAGCATCCACCAAAGAGTCTCGATATACTTATTGTCGTATGTGATGTATGGGTCTTTCATGTCTACCCAATATCCCATGTCCGATGTAAGTTGCTCCCACTCCGAAGTGTATGCCATTACCTCTTTGCGGCAACAGCTATTATACTCCTCGATAGAGATAGTCTTGCCAATATCTTCTTTTGTGATACCCAGACGCTTCTCTACACCTAGCTCAACAGGCAAACCGTGTGTATCCCAGCCTGCTTTGCGGTGAACTAAATAACCTTTTTGAGTCTTGTAACGACAGAAAATATCCTTGATGGCACGTGCCATTACGTGGTGGATACCCGGTGTGCCATTTGCCGAAGGAGGACCTTCGTAGAATACAAATGTAGGGTGCCCTTCTCTCTCCGAAATACTCTTCTCGAAAGTCCCGTGTTTGCGCCAACTCTCGACAACCTCTTTGCCAGTCGTTGCAAGGTCTAGACCTTTATACTCTCTAAACTTACTCATGATATATAATGTTTTTAATACTCCTAATTTTGTTATACGAGCCATATCTACACAAAGGCATGTGGCAGTAAACCCGCAAATTTACAAAATTTTATTCACAAAATAGTTGTTCATCACATTTTTTCAATTCTAATGCCATTTATGTTGTGCTTTTATGCTTATACTTTTAGAAAAAAAAGGTATCTTTGCAGTTAAAGTGAAGAGGAGTCGGCTTATAGGCTCTTGTTTGGGCTTTTTACACAACTTCAATATCTATGGATAAACATCTACACTCGCTGCTTACTGGTCTAAAAACAAAAGAGATAGTAGGTAAGTGTGACATAATTATTAAATCTTTAGCTCTTGATTCAAGGGTTGTCACGCTCCAGTCGCTCTTTATTGCGGTGAGGGGTGAGTTGACAGATGGTCACAACTACATAGATGCTGCAATAGAGAATGGTGCAGTGGCAGTAGTTGTAGAGCAGTTGCCAGCAGTGCTAGCTAGCCATGTTAGCTACATTGTTTGTGAAGATAGCTCGGATACCCTAGCGCATATAGCATCTAATTTTTATGATAAACCATCCACAAAGTTAAAACTAGTGGGTGTAACGGGCACAAATGGCAAAACCACTACTGTGACTTTGCTATATGACCTGTTTAGAATGTTGGGTTGCAAGGTGGGCTTGCTGTCGACTGTTGTTAATAAAATAGACGACATCGAAATTGCAGCCACTCACACAACTCCCGATGCCATATCGCTAAACCGTCTCTTGGCACAAATGGTCGAGGCAGGGTGTCAATATTGCTTTATGGAGGTGAGCAGCCATAGTTTGGTGCAAAAACGTGTTGGGGGAGTGAAATTTGCAGGAGCACTTTTTACTAACATTACACACGACCATCTCGACTATCACCATAGCTTTGCCAACTACATAAAGGCAAAGAAAATGTTGTTCGATTCGCTTGCTAAAGATAGCTTTGCAATTTATAACGAGGACGACCGCAATGGTCAAATCATGGTGCAAAACTGTAAAGGACGCAAGATTACAACATCGCTAGGTTCGTTTTCGGACTATCAATGCAGGATTATAGAGCGTCATCTCGATGGCATGATGCTAGAGATTAACTCAAAAGAGGTGTGGGTTAGGCTCATTGGCGACTTTAATGCCCACAACATAGTTGGGGTATATGCGGTAGCTGTTGAGTTGGGCTTAGACCCCGAGCAAGTGTTGCAGGCTCTTTCGATGTTAAAGAGTGTGGCAGGCAGGTTTGAGTATGTTGTCTCGAGCGATCGCCGAGTGGCTATTGTCGACTATGCACACACGCCCGATGCACTAAAGAGCGTGCTATCAACCATTGCTACCATAAAAAACGGAGGTAGAGTAATAACCGTTGTAGGCTGCGGAGGCGACCGAGATCGTACCAAACGCCCAATCATGGCTGCAATTGCTACCTCGATGAGCGATTTTACAATCCTCACTAGCGACAACCCTCGCACCGAATGCCCAGCCCAAATACTTAGCCAAATGCAGAGTGGCTTGGCAGATGTTGCGGCAAACAAATACATTACCATCGAAGATAGAGCTTCGGCAATTAAGATGGCAGCCATTCATGCACAAGGTGGCGATATTATTCTCGTTGCAGGAAAAGGGCACGAGAGCTACCAAGAGGTGAATGGAGTTCGTCACCACTTTGACGACATGGAGCAAGTAAAAGAGGCTCTCGCAATAAAATAACTTACCAATAAAGAAGAAACAAAACCATAATATAATGTTTTACCATTTAGCAGATTTACTCTCGATAAACTTTGACATACCAGGTTTGGGTATGTTTGAATATATTTCGTTTCGTTCGGCACTAGCCATCATTGTATCACTACTAATTGCCATTGTTTTTGGTCGTCGCATTATTGATGCGTTGGCTCGTAGGCAAATTGGCGAAGAGGTGCGCCAGCTTGGGCTGCAAGGTCAAATCGAAAAGCGAGGCACCCCAACTATGGGCGGTATCATCATATTATTATCGGTACTCATTCCATCGTTAATGTTTTGTGATCTATCAAACATATATGTTCAACTCATTATTGGTTCGACAATATGGTTGGGATTGATTGGTTTTGCCGATGACTACATAAAGGTGTTTCGCCGAAAGAAAGATGGCCTAAAGGGCAAGTTCAAAATTATTGGGCAGGTGGGTCTAGGTTTAATTGTAGGTACTACCATGTGGCTAAATAGCGATATTACCGTAGTGCCGGGTCACGACCTACGCATGGCACAGCCAACCCAAGAGCTAGTACAGGGCGAGCCTACCAACATTGTAGAGCATCATAGTAAGAAACTGAGTGTTACTACAATCCCGTTTTTAAAGCATAACGAGCTTAATTACAACTGCTTTATATCCGAAACAAACGAAAACAGAGATATTTGGGGCTGGGTTTTATATGTTGCTATGGCAATTGTTGTAATTACGGCAGTATCTAATGGTGCCAATCTTACCGACGGTCTTGATGGTTTGGCGGCAGGTACCTCGGCAATTGTAGCAGCGGCTTTGGCTGTGCTGGCATATGTGTCGGGTAACCTTATCTATGCAGAGTACCTTAATATAATGTATATACCTCACATAGGCGAGTTGTTTGTTTTTAGCGCAGCATTGGTGGGGGCGTTAATTGGCTTTTTGTGGTATAATAGCTATCCGGCACAAGTATTCATGGGCGACACGGGTAGTCTTGCCATAGGTGGTATTATAGCTGTATTGGCACTTTTGGTTCGCAAGGAACTGCTTGTGCCTGTGTTGTGTGGTATCTTCTTAATAGAATCGGTATCGGTAATGATGCAGGTGGGCTGGTTTAAGTTCACTCGCAAAAAATATGGCGAAGGTAGGCGCATATTCCTTATGGCACCTTTGCACCACCACTACCAAAAGAAAGGTTTTTTTGAGGTTAAAATCGTAACACGAATTTGGATTGTGCAGCTACTGTTGGCAGCAGTTGCGCTAATAACACTAAAGATAAGATAGAATGGCAAAGATAGTTATACTAGGTGGCGGAGAGAGCGGCTGGGGTAGTGCATATCTTGCCAAAAAAATGGGATTGAATCCTATTCTATCCGATGGCGGAATATTATCCCCAAAGTACCGTAGCCTTTTGGAGCAGGAGCAAATTCCTTTTCACGAAGGTGGTCACATTAAAAGCGAGCTAGAGGGAGCAGAGCAAGTTATCAAAAGCCCCGGCATCCCCGAAAGTGCACCCATTGTAGTGTGGCTAAAGGAGCAGGGCGCACAAATTATATCGGAAATAGAGTTTGCTAGCAAGTATGATAGTGCTAAACGCATATCTATTACCGGCAGTAATGGCAAAACTACTACTACTACGCTAATACACCAAATAATGGTTCACGCTGGTTTTGATGTTGCCGTTGGTGGTAACATTGGCGATAGCTATGCCTATCAGGTTGCAGCAAGCCCGCGCCAGTGGCGAGTACTCGAGCTTAGTAGCTTTCAGCTAGATGGTGTGGTTGACTTTAGGAGCGATGTAGCATTACTACTAAATGTCACTCCCGATCATCTCGACCGATACGATGGCTCTATGGCCAAGTATCGAGCATCGAAATTTCGCATTGCAAAAAACATGACTACATCCAACCTCTTTATATATAGTGGAGACGATGGTGGAGTAGTAGACTACATAAACGAAAATAGTTCTTGCTTTGGAATGAGGCTAGCGCCATTCTCTGTTAATGACAAGAGCAAGTGTGCATACTTTGATAGAGGTGCCGAGAGCCTTGTTATAAATTGCGATAAAAAGAGTTTGGTTGTTGAGGTTGCAAAGTTAAAGGTGCGAGGTTTACACAACTACTCAAATATTATGGCCGCTGCATTAGCCACGCTAGAGGCAGGTGTCGAGCCAAGCAAAATAGCCGAGGCGATATATAATTTTAGTGGTGTAGAGCACAGGCTTGAGCATATAGCTACGTGTGACGACATAGAATATATAAACGACTCAAAGGCTACCAATGTCGATGCTCTGTGGTATGCTCTCGAGAGTGCCACAAGGCCAACAATTCTGGTGATGGGCGGAACCGACAAAGGCAACGATTATAGCCAAGTCGACAGTTTGGTAGAGCAAAAAGTAAAGTCGATAGTCTGCATGGGTGTCGATAACTCTAAATTGCTAAAACATTTTAGCGCTACTCCTATATATGACTGTTTGTCGCTAGAGCAGGCGGTAGAGAAAATATTTGAGCTAGCACAAAGTGGCGATAGTGTATTGTTGTCGCCAGCGTGTGCAAGTTTCGATTTGTTTAAAAACTACGAAGATCGTGGCACACAGTTTAAAAAGGCAATAATTAGTAAATTAGCAGAGAAAGGAGAATATCATGGCTAGAACTCGAAGCCGTTGGGCAATGATCGCTAGCCAATTTGGTGGCGACCGCATATTATGGATACTATTAATATCGTTGAGCGTATTTTCGATACTTGTAATTTTTTCGTCTACGGGTTCGATGATATATAGCAAGCACGATGGTGATAGTACGGTCTTTCTTTTTAGGCAACTAGGATATGTTGGAGCAGCTCTTTTTACGGCTGCTTTTATGCACTTTGTCCCCCCTCGCTTTTATTTGAGGTTTGCTACAATTATATACCTATCGGCGTTGGGACTGGTAATGTTCTCGGTGTTATCGAGCAGTGGTCAAGAGTATAACAGCGCAAGGCGATGGGTAGGTATTGCAGGTAATCTTACATTTCAACCTGCCGATGCACTCAAAATAGCTGTGGTTATTATGATTGCTAGAGCACTTGCAGTTAGGCAGCGCATGATCTCCTCTAAACAATTAATGCCATCGATATTTCACTTTCTTTTGACTCCTAGTCAAAAAAAGGAGAACATCGAAGTCATTAAAAATCACACACTAGCGGTAGTTGTTCCCACTGCTGTTGCGGCACTAGCTGTAATGGCAAACAGCCTTTCTACGGCACTAATAATGTTGGGTACTGCCCTGTTTTTGTTTATTATTGGCCGTGTGAGGGCGATAGATATTGTGCGCTTGTTTGTTATTGGGGTGTTTGTCCTAGTAACTGCCTTTATGTTTATGAAAACATTTGGCATTGGACGTACCGAAACTTGGGAGAACCGACTAATTAGCTTTGTTACTCCTAGTGATGACGACCCTGCTAAGCATGATGCTCGCCTAAATATGTCTGAAGATGAGTTCCAAAAACACCAAGCCCAAATAGCAATTGCCTCGGGTTGGAAGCTAGGTAAAGGGCCTGGTAATAGTACACAGCGTAGTAACCTGCCACACCCCTATTCAGACTATGCCTATGCCTTTATTGTCGAAGAATATAGTATCATTGGAGGATTGTTTGTGCTGGTAGCCTATCTGTGGATATTCTATCGGGGCATGGCAATATTCCGAAAGTGCAGAGACCCCTTCTCTAGTTTATTGGTGCTCGGGCTTGCTCTAATGATTACCATACAAGCGTTTTTGCATATGTGTGTGTCGGTTGGTATTGCTCCCGTAACAGGGCAAACTCTACCGCTCATTAGTTTGGGTGGTACGTCCTTGGTATTTACGGCAATGGCAATTGGTATAATGCTAGGCGTCTCTAGGGTAGAGAACCGCCGCGAGAGAGCCGAGCACATAGAGATGTTGCGCAAAAAAGAGATTGATGAATGGAGTAATATCCTAATCTCAGAAGACGAAGAGAATAACCTAAATAGAGATAAATCGAACGAAATAGGAGAGTATGATGGTGTCATCTGGAGAAAAAAAGCTAAAGATAATTGTTAGTGGAGGAGGAACGGCAGGTCACATTTACCCTGCTGTTGCACTTGTACAAACACTAGAGACGATACTTGGCAAAGAGAATGTCGATGTATTGTTTGTGGGTGCACAAGGCAAAATGGAGATGGAGAGAGTCCCCGAGTTGGGTTATCGCATCGAGGCATTGCCTATTGCTGGTTTGCAGCGAAAGTTCTCGATAAAGAACCTGTTGCTACCCATCAAGATAGCCAAAAGCCTAATGTCTGCACGCTCGATAATTGCCAATTTCAACCCCGATATAGTGGTTGGTTTTGGTGGATATGCTAGTGCTCCAATCCTAAAAATGGCACAGAGTGCCGATATTCCAACCGTGCTGTGGGAGGGTAACTCCTATGCAGGTATGGCAAATAGAGTGTTGGCAAAGGGTGCCGATGTAATATGTGTGGCATATAGTGGTATGGAGCGATTCTTTCCTGCTCAAAAAATTGTGGTAACGGGTAATCCAATACGAGGTAATTTTGGTGCAGCACAACAAAATGTAGGCGAGGCGTTAGATTACTTTGGTTTTGGTGGCGAACGTGCGGTGTTGCTGGTTACGGGTGGTTCGCTAGGGGCACGAGTTTTGAACGATAGTGTGCTAGCCTACATCGACCAAATAGCAAAAGAAAAACAGATAGATATTATATGGCAGTGTGGTAGCTACTATTACGAGGAGCTAAAACCAAAGGTTGATGCTTTGGGTAGTGACAACATACACCTTGCACCATTTATTAAGAGAATGGATTTGGCATACACTTTGGCAGACCTTGTAGTGTCAAGAGCTGGAGGAAGTGCCATTGCCGAGCTTTCGCTGCTTGGAATGGCGGCTATATTTGTGCCATCGTCGGGTGTTGCCGAAGATCATCAATACAAAAATGCCGAAGCACTATGTACCAAAGGTGCAGCCGAGCTAGTTACCGATGACAAGGCAAAAGAGAATCTTATTCCCTTGGCGTTAGAGATAATTGCCGACGATAAGCGTTTGGCAAAACTGCGAAGTTCGATAAAGGAGTTTGCCTACCCCGATGCAGCTTTGGATATTGCCAATATAGTTTTAAAGAATGCAGGCAAAGATAGGCAGGCAATTTTATAAGGAAGTGGTTTTTTAAAGATATGAAAAGAGAGAATGTATATTTTGTGGGTATTGGTGGCATAGGTATGAGTGCCCTAGCTCGTTATTTTAAGCACAAAGGAATGCGAGTTGCGGGTTATGATAGAACTCAAACACCGCTAACCAATGCACTTAGCCAAGAGGGCATTAGCGTACATTACGAGGATAGTGTAAGCCTAATAGCCCCTGAGTTTTGTAACCCACAAACAACACTTGTAATATATACCCCAGCAATTGCCAAAGGGCATAGCGAGCTAGCATATTTTTGTGATAATGGCTTTGAGGTAATCAAGCGATCGAGAGCATTGGGCGAGCTATCCAAGGGCGAGTATGTAATGGCAGTAGCAGGTACACATGGCAAGAGTTCGACAACCACCATGCTAGCCTACTTTAACTCTATTGCAGCCAAAGAAGATGGCTACGTTGGGGGAGGTAATGCCATTTTGGGTGCTATTTCCAAAAACTTTGGTAGCAACCTAGTGTTGGGGCGTGGTCGAAGGTTTGCGGTCGAAGCCGATGAATTTGATCGTTCGTTCTTGCAGCTACACCCAGATGTTGCGGTGGTTACAGCAGTTGACCCCGATCATCTCGATATATATGGCTCGAAAGAAGAATTCGAGAAGGGTTTTACCAACTTTACTAGCCAAATAAAAGAGGGCGGTAGTTTGATATGCCACAGAGATGCTATCTTTGCAATTACCAACACAAAAATAAATATTTATAGCTATTCGCTAAAAGATTCATCTACCGATTTTTATGCTCAAAACCTGAGCGTAGGCGATAATGGTTGTTATAGCTTTGATGTGGTTACCCCTAGCAGAACTATAACAGGGTGCTATCTATCACTACCGGGTGAGGTGAATCTCGAAAATGCCATTGCAGCCATTGCGGCAATGTGGGTTGCGGGAGTAGATGATGATGCGCTCAAGAGTGCTATGACAACTTTTGAGGGTATTAAAAGACGTTTCGACATTAGGGTAAACCGTCCGGGCAAAATATATATGGATGACTATGCTCACCACCCACAAGAGTTGCGTCGTGCTTTGGAGTCGGTGAGGGCAATGTTCCCAAATAAAACTATAACAGCTATTTTTCAGCCACATTTATTTAGTCGCACACGTGACTTTGCCGATGGTTTTGCAAGGAGCCTTTCGCTAGCCGATAGGGTAGTTCTACTGCCAATATATCCGGCTCGTGAATTGCCAATTGAGGGTGTGACTTCGAGCATAATTTTTGACTCTATCGCTCTTGATAATAAATGCCAAGTGGCTATGAGCGAGGTTGTAGAGTTAGTTGGTAAGGATGAATCAGACATAGTTATAACTTTTGGTGCAGGGGATATTGATACCCTATGCGATGCAATAGAGAAAGAGTTAAAGTAATGAAACAACTTTGGATTGACATATCACTCATTTTGCTTATTATCGCTGCCATAACGGCAGGGGCAATATATAGCAACCAGCGAGCAGCCCAGCAGCGATTCGATGGGCTCGAAATATCGATCACCTACCCAGACAGCACTATGCTGATTGGAGAGGCAGATGTTCGTGAGATGATAAAAACATCTGCAATGAGCCAAATGCTAACTACGGTTGACAATATCGACACACATTTGTTTGAAGAGACTTTTAGTGCAAATAGTTATGTTGACAGCGTTGTTGTTTATAAGAGTCGCAGTGGTAAACTTTTTATAAATATTTTGCAAAAAGCACCTCTGTTGAGAGTAGTTAGCTCCTCGGGCGACTTTTATATTGGGCATAAAGGCGAGTATATTCCCATCAATTATAACCATCCGTGTAAAGTGCCAATCGTAACAAGTGACTCGCTTGGCTTGATAGATAGTATCAAATATTTAGTTTCTAATAAAAAAGATAGCGAAAATTATATTTTTTTGGATAAATTAGTTACTTTTGTAGAACTGCTCGAAAAAGACAAATTTTGGAGCAGGCAAATAGTCCAAATTAACCTTAACAATAACAACGAGGTGGAGTTAGTGCCTAGAGTTGGTCGTCATTTAATATTGCTGTGCGACATTAATGACATAGACATGGGCTGGGCTAACATAAAAAAACTCGAAGAGTTTTATAAAAAAGTGATGGATGCCCAGCGATGGGATGATATTTCGCTAATAAATTTGAAGTATAAAGATCAGGTGGTCTGCAAGTAGCAGCTCACCTATAAACATTTTAATAGAGTTAAATAGATATGGAGAAGGATCCAAGCTACATTGTTGCCATTGATATGGGAACCAGCAAAGTTGTTACTTTGGTGGGTATGAGAGATGAAGATGGCAAAATATCTATTATTGCGGTCTCTTGTGTCCCAGCAAGCGGCATCGTTCATGGGGGTATAAAAAATATAGATCAAATAGTACGTTCGGTTCATAGCTCAATTGATTCGATAAATCAAGAGTGGGGAATTAGAGTGTGCGAGGCATACGTAGGTTTATCGGGTCAGCATATCAAGTGTCAAGACCATGATGGCTACGTATTTATTGTAAACCAAGAGGGCGAAGTACACGAAGAGGACGTTAATAAACTAAGCCACAGTATGGGTAACATACAGTTACCTGCTGGCGAAGTAATTATTCATATTCTGCCAAAGAGTTATACTCTTGATGACGATAGCGATATTAGCGACCCAGTTGGTATGATTGGTAGCAAGCTAACGGGTTCTTTCAAGATCGTAACAGGCAATAAGCGTAATATGGAGATTGTTGACCGATCTCTAAAGCGTGTCGAAGTTGGAATAACAGATATTTTCCTTAGCTCACTAGCATCTGCCGAGGCAGTACTTGTAGACGACGAAAAGGAGCTGGGCGTTGCTGTAATTGATATAGGTGGCGGAACGTGTGATGTCTGTATCTATCACGACAAAACAATAAAATACCTAGGCGTAATTTCTTATGGTGGTAACGATATCAACAAAGATATTAAGCAGTATGGTGTACTAGAGCGTCATGTCGAAAAGCTAAAGGTTAAGTTTGGTTCGGCTATGCAATCTCTAATCTCTGAATCTCAGGTTATTTCGCTTCCGGGCATTAATAACTCTGTCCCAAAAGAAATTCCTCAAAAAATACTTGCAGCCATTATTGAGGCAAGAATGCAAGACATTATCGAGAAACTTCAAGATATGATTGCCGAGGCAGGTTTCTCGAGACTACCTGGTGGTGTTGTCCTAACGGGTGGTGGAGCTATGCTTGCCGATATTGACAAGCTATTTGCTCAGCAGCTAGGTTGTGATGTTCGCATTGGTCGTCCAACGATATACGTAACTGATCATACAGCCGAGCTAGTAAGCGACCCTAAGTTCTCGACAGCCGTAGGTCTTATCTTGCGTGGTGCCGAGGTGGGTATCGAAACAAAAACTATCGTAACCAAGAAACCTCGTGCAGTAGAGGCTGCGCCAGCAGTTGCTCCGGTTGCCGAGCGTGAAATAAAGCATGGTCCTACCCTACCCAAAAAGGAGATTAAGCGACCTGCTATGCAAGTTAAAGACACTAAAGCGCCAGAGAAAAAATCTTTGTTCGACAAAGATAATGTAGTGGAAAATGAACCACCACAAGACAATCCAGAGCCTCAACCAACAAAACCTAAAGGTTTTAAGTTCGGTATCAAGAAAATGTCAGACAAAGTGAGAGAGTTCTTCGAGCCTAATGACGATATCGAGAGTAATAACAGATATTAATATAACTCCAACTCCATAAACAAGTAGAGAGAGCAATAATATACAAATTATGAATAACGAGATAATTGATTGTTTAGATACAGCAACAAATAATACCTCTAACATCATGGTAATTGGTGTTGGTGGCGGTGGTGGTAATGCTGTTAAGCATATGTACAACTTGGGCATACACAATGTTATGTTCATGGTTTGTAACACCGATGTTCAAGCACTCTCTCGTAGTCCAATACCTCAGAAAATACAACTTGGTCGTGACCTAACAAGCGGGCTTGGTGCAGGTAACCAGCCAGAGCGTGGTCGTGACGCAGCTATTGAGAGTAGCGACGAAATTAGAGAAAGGCTTAAAGCTAGCGGAGCACGCATGGTGTTCATTACAGCTGGTATGGGTGGTGGTACAGGTACTGGTGCCGCTCCTGTAATTGCCGAGATTGCAAAAGAGTTGGGCATCCTAACTGTTTCAATCGTAACAATGCCATTTATGGCAGAGGGTCCACGCCGCAAGAGTCAAGCGGCTTTGGGTATCGAAGAAATTCGCAAGCATGTCGATTCGCTACTAATAATCGACAACGAAAATATTAGTCGCATGTATGGCGACTTATCATTCTCTGAGGCTTTTGGTAAGGCCGATGATATTCTAGCAACTGCTGCTAAGGGTATTGCCGAGGTAATTACCAAGGAGTTTGGTATTAATGTCGACTTTGCCGATGTTCAAACAACGATGAGCAACAGTGGTATTGCACTGATGGGTTCTTCGAAGTGTAACATCGAGAGCACCGACGACATTGTACAGTACCTTACAGAGAATGCACTTGTTTCGCCACTTCTTAACAGAAACAACATTAACGGCGCAACAAATATCCTTCTTAACATTTCGTGGAAAGACAAAGAGCTTAAGCTTAACGAGGTTTACCAAATTATCTCGATGGTTCAAGCATCTGCTGGTCCCGATGCAAACGTTATTTGGGGTGCTGGTCCAGACGAAACTCTTATGGAGTCGGGTGAGGCAGCTATCATCATCATTGCAACTGGTTTTGAGTTTGCCGATGTTCAGCACGCTAACCCTGCATCGATTACCGATGTTAAGCCTATGGCTAAGATTGAAGGTATGCTACCTAACCCAGTTATTGTTGGCGAAACGGTTAGACGTACCGAGAACGAAACCGTTACAATCGACCTAGAAGAAGAGGATATTATCCTAAAGGATGGCGACTGCGAAGTTGACCATGATAGTGTAATCTTTAGCGATGACAGCGACGATAGAGTAGTGATCTCGTTATATGACGAACCAAAAGAGGAGGTAAACGAAAAACCTATTCAAACTGTTGATGATGATGGCTATGTAGTAATTGAGCGCAACATTGCCGATGCAACAATATCGTCTACCAAATCTAATAATATGTCTATGCCGACAGCTACCAAGGATGTACCTAGACGCAAATTCTCAGACTTTGACGACAAGGACGATGTTCCTGCATTTATTCGCCGTCAAATGCTAAAGGACATTAACATTGATGTTAATAGCAACAACGTAAACAAAGTAGTTATTAGAGACGAGGAGTAAGCTCGTTGATATATACCAAAAAGCAACTCCCTCCGTTTGTCACTAGACAAAACGGAGGGAGTTGCTTTTGTTGTTATATGTGTTATTGTAGCAGGTCTCGACCCCAAACTTTTAGCTTAGTATTAGAGCCTGTAAAAAAGTTTTCGATAGTAATCTCAACATCTTGGCTAGGCATTGTATATCCTATTGTTGTGCGTGGAGCAATCTCAATTAGTTGGTTGTTGCAAGTGGCAATAATAGGTATATCGCATGTGTTTGTAACCTCGACACGTGACGCTGTTACCTGCTTAACCTCTAGCGCTGCAAGTAGTATCTTCTTAAGAAGAATTACATCACCTGCTATTTGGTTGTTGAACACGGCTACACTCATTCCGCTATCTAATGCCTTGCGTACTCCGCTTAGGCTCTTCGACTCGGCAAATAGTAGCGTGTATGGTGGAGTCTCATTACCATACTCAATAGCTATTGGCTGGTGAGTATCGGTGTTCGAGAGAAACGTTAGATTATATTTGTTACACCAATCAAAAGCCTTTGGATAGTATGTGTACATGTTCACTACTTCGATACCTTTAACCAAGCCTTCGGCAATAAGCTCCTCGTGAACGGGGTATAAATCACACTTATTGTCTGGCCAGCCCGGATGGTTCCAAAACACAAACCCACCTTGTCGTACTGCCTCTTTTACTGCTTCGACTGGGTCGTTGTTAGCAACCTTGTTGGCATCCTTAATAAAGATAGCGTTCATGTGGCCAAATGGTTTGTTTTTTGTTATTTCGGTTCCTTGAACTACTAGCATGCCCATTTCGTCTCCCATTTTCTTGGCAGCAAGGTATGGGGTATTCAAATCGCCAACTATGTAATCTTTGTATGGTCGATATTCTATGTGATCGGTAATGGCAATAACATCAAGTCCATTTTGCCATGCCTCTCTAACACGCACCTTTGGGCTAACTTCGCCATCGGAGAATATTGTGTGAACATGAAAATCGCCCTTTAGTGGTATTAAACCATCTACCGATGGCATAATAATCTCTTCTCTAATATTCGAGGGGTTTGGGGCGTACTCTTCCCACACATCGCTATTGCGAGTTTGTGCAATCGTAGTGCTTGCATACAGGGCAAACACTGCAAGTAGTAGTGTTGTCTTTTTCATTGTAGTAAGTTTAGGTGTTAGTATATTAAGTTTTTGGTTATATCTATTATTTTTTACCCACTCACTCCATACATATATATGGCATGTGAGTGGGTGAGCGTAATTTGTTCTATTTATAAAAACTTTCGTGGTAGAGTAGTACCGTTGCCGATGCTTCGACCCCCTCTTCGTTGCCTACATACCCAAGCTTTTCGCCCGTTGTTGCCTTAATCGAAACATCCTCTACTTCGACCTCTAGCAACGAGGCTATCTCTTTTTGCATTGCTCCTATATATGGTGCAACCTTAGGGCGCTCGAGTAGCAACATCATGTCTGCATTACCAACACTGTAACCTCGCTCTTTTACCAAATACAAGCAATTTTGTAGTAGCTTGCGGCTATCGATTCCTCTGTATGCAGGGTCGGTGTCGGGAAAGTGCTTGCCAATATCGCCCAGAGCAAGTGCCCCTAGCAGTGCATCGCACAAGGCGTGTAGTAATACATCGCCATCGGAGTGTGCAACTTCGCCTTTTGTGTGTGGTATCTTAATACCGCCAATTGTGAGCTCTAGCCCATCAGCTAGACGATGTATATCTAGCCCATATCCTACTCTTATTGGTTTCATGCTTGCAATGTTTTATCTTAGACGTAGACGCTGCCCCATTTTAATGGTGTAGTTAGTATCAAAGTTATTTAGGTCGGCTAGGTTCTCTATCTTTACACCATATAGCTGCGACACATAGTGTAGAGTTTGACCTCTACCCACGCTGTGTGAGATGTGACCATTAGCCGCTTTGCTCTTTTTGGCAGCTACATATATAATTGTGCCCTCTTCGATTTGTGATGGCTCATAGCTCATTTGATTGAAGTTCATGAGTGCCTTTTTGCTTTTGCCAGTGCGTGCAGCAAGTGAGTCGAAGTTGTCGCCTTTTTGTGCAATGACAAATGCTACATTGTTGTTGCGGTATATTGTTGTTGGCTTAACTTTGTAAATTGCAAAATCGCTAGGCAGAGCCTTTGCGCCCGAATAGCTCTTTGGCTTTGCACTTTGTGTCGTTGTAGTGTTCTCTTCTGGCTTTGGTTGCTGAGCAGGTGCCGCTATTGCAACCACCTTTACTGCTGTGCTCTCTTGGGCTTTGGGTGCCTCTTGCTCGGCTGGCTCTTCGCTCTTGCCCACATCGCCACCTAGATCTAGGTTGTGTAGCTCATAAGTTTCGATTACACGTATTAGCATATCGGCGTATGCAGGGTTTGTTGCGTAACCTGCACTTTTTAACCCTTTTGCCCACGATTTATAATCGGTAATATCGTAATCGAAAAGTGCATCATATCTAGCCGACGAAGATAGGAATTCGCTATGGTCGATATATGATTGGTGTGAACTAGGGTATTTTCTAAAGCACTCACCCTTTGCGTCGTCATCGTGTGAGATGGTTTCGCCTCGCCATGTGCTCTTACACTTAATTCCAAAGTGGTTGTTTGCCTCTTTTGCAAGTCGTGAATCGCCAGCATCAGACTCTACAAGCCCTTGTGCTAGCTTAATGCTTGCAGGAATGCCGTAGTCTCTCATGCAATCAACAGCCAGTTGTTTATATTCGTTAATATATTTGCGGTATCGCTCCTGAGTTGTTTGCGAGTAAAGAAGTGTTGGCACAAGCATTAGAGTTGCCAATAGTGATAGTAATTTAGTCATAGCTGTTTGTTATTTATTTCTTTAATATTCAGTATTTTATGTAAAGTGCTTGCGCACAGTTGTGTTTAAACCAAACAAATGTACTAAATATATATCTTTTTTAGAATAGTTTATGTAATATTTTGATAATAATTGAGATAATAATAACAAATTTTAAAATAGATGGCAATAATTTTTATAATTAAAATTAAGTAATATCTTTGTACATAAATAATATTAAACTTTTTGAGTATGAAATTTTCGGCTCTTTGTAATAAAATCTTTGGTGAGGTAGTTGAGAACTACCACAAAACTGACGATGTAGATGCTTCATCTAACAATCCTTATGATGCAGGTTCGCTAGAGAGCCTACTATATGCTAAGTGTTGGATTGATGCTGTGCAGTGGCACCTTGAGGACATTATTCGTAACCCTCAAATTGAGCCAGTAGAGGCACTTGCAATTAAGCGAAGAATAGATAGCTCTAACCAAGATCGTACCGACATGGTTGAGTATATAGACTCATACTTTTTGCAAAAATATAGCGATGTGACTCCAGTGCAAAACGCACGCCTAAATACAGAATCTCCTGCATGGGCAGTCGATCGCCTTTCGATTCTTGCACTAAAAATATACCATATGGCAGCCGAGGTGTCTCGCCCAGATGCTAGTGCCGAGCACAAAAGCACCTGCCAAGGTAAACTAGATATTCTGCTAACACAAAATGTAGACCTATCAAATGCAATTGAAGAGCTTATCGAAGATATTGCATCTGGTGCTAAATACATGAAAGTATATAAGCAGATGAAGATGTATAACGATCCATCTCTAAACCCTGTACTATACGCAAAGGGGTAACAAGAGCTATGAAAAATGTTGAGCAACAAAAAAATATAGTTGTAGCAAGGTTGTCGGCAATGGGCGATGTTGCTATGACTGTGCCTGTTATAGTTGCGCTTGTCGAGCAAAATCCATCGGTGAAAGTGACAATGTTAACAACACCTTTTCATGCCAATTTTTTTAAGGATATACCTTCGCTAGATATATGCGTAGTTGATTTAAAGTCGAAACACAAATCCCTATGGGGTGTGTTTCGGCTATTTTTGCATCTGGTTAGGCGCAAGCGTTATAGCATGTTCATCGATTTGCACGATGTTATTCGAACCAAATTTTTACGTAAGCTATACCGTCTTATAGGCACACCAGTATATGTAATCGACAAAGGAAGGCACGAAAAAGAGCTGTTGACTCAGCAAGGCGACCAAAAACGACTAGTGCCCCTAAAGAGCACAATAGAGCGTTATGCCGACACATTTCGTGCAGCAGGTTTTAATTTGACTTTGGCAGAATCGAAGCCCAAGCAAAACCGTCCACTTCCGGCATCAATAAAAGCAAAATTCCCTCACAAAGATTGTTTGTGGGTGGGCTTAGCACCTTTTGCTCAGCATTTGGGTAAGATATATCCCATACACCTTTTGATTGACCTGTTGTCAAAGATTGAGGCACGTGGTCAAAAAGTAAATATATTCTTGTTTGGTGGAGGCACTCGCGAGAGAGATATTACCGAGAGTCTCGAACGACAATTCTCTTTTTGCCATTCGGTAGTTGGGCGTCTATCAATACACGAAGAGCTAGATCTAATCGCAAATCTAGATAGCATGGTGTCAATGGACTCATCGGCAATGCACCTATCCTCAATTGTGGGAACTCGTGTAATTTCGGTGTGGGGGGCAACCCATCACTATGCAGGCTTTTTGGGTTATGGACAAAGCCCCGACGATATTGTATCTGTCGATTTGGCTTGTCGTCCTTGTTCTATTTATGGCAATAAACCGTGCTACAAAAATAACTATGAATGCCTTTTTGGCATTAAATCCGAATCGGTAATCGAAAAGATATTTAACTAGACGTTATATCCTATGGCATTGGCGGCAACAACTCCCGAGCAGATCCTCGCCAAGTACTGGGGATATGACTCGTTTCGTCCTACTCAACGAGAGATCATCGAAGATATTCTTGCTGGGAAGGATACTCTTGTGCTTATGCCAACGGGTGGAGGTAAAAGTATTACCTATCAAGTTCCTGCATTAGCAAAAAAAGGCATTTGCATTGTAATAACTCCGCTCATTTCGCTTATGGTCGACCAAGTAAATAGGCTAAAGCAAATGAATATTGGAGCGTTAGCCATGCATGCAGGCATGAGTGCTCGTGAACTAGATATAACATTTGATAATGCAGTATATGGCGATTACAAATTCTTGTACGTATCGCCCGAACGTGTTGCTACCAAGCTTTTTCAGGAGCGGTTTCGCCGCATGAATGTGTCGTTTATTGCCGTAGACGAAGCACACTGTATTTCGCAATGGGGTTACGATTTTCGCCCTTCATACCTACACATAGCAAAGCTTAGAGAGCATGCACCCGATGTAACGGTGTTGGCGGTTACGGCTACTGCTACCCAAGATGTTGCCAACGATATTATGCATAGGTTGCTGTTTAGCCGCAAGAATGTTCATCGTACATCGTTCAAGCGTTCAAATCTATCATACATAGTGCGTGAGCGAGAAGACCGAGACGAACACCTTTTGCGAGTGATTGAATCGGTGAGTGGTTCGGGTATTGTTTATTGTCGCAAGAGGCTAGAGTGCGAGCGAGTAGCTGCTATGTTGATGGAGCGTGGCCATAGTGCCGATTTCTATCACGGAGGGCTCGACTACCATCTTCGCTCAGCTAAACAGAGAGACTGGGTTGCCGAAAAAAGCCGAATAGTAGTTGCTACAAATGCCTTTGGTATGGGTATCGACAAAGCTGCTGTTCGTTTTGTTGTGCATTACGATATGCCCGATAGTATAGAGGCATATTTTCAAGAGGCAGGTAGAGCAGGTCGTGACGGGCAGGACTCGTTTGCAGTATTGCTTACCAGCGAGGCCGACAGACGTGCTGCACGCCAGCGTATCGATGGTTCATTTCCCACGCCCGAGCAAATTCGCCACGTGTATAATATGGTGTGTAACTATTTGCAAGTAGCCATTGGCGAGGGGCAAGGTATGCCATTCGACTTTAATATATATGATTTCTCGATGAAGTTTGGGCTCTTTAGTGGAGTAGTGCGTAGCGCAATAAAGATATTAGAGCTTAATGGTTATATTACACTCACCGAAGATATAGATAACCCTGCACGCATTATGTTTGTGGTCTCTCGTGAGGAGCTATACCGCATATCGCTAGTGCGTGAAGATTTGGAAGGGTTTATTCGAGCACTGCTGAGGATATATCCCGGTTTGTTCTCCAACTATGTCGCTATAAGGGTCGACTACATTGCATCGTTGTCGGGTTATACGGCAGATTATGTTAGAGAGGGTTTAAAATCGCTTTCGCATTTGCGCATCATAAACTATATTCCTGCTCGCCATACTCCTCTTTTGATATTCCACGAAGAGAGGTTGAGTGACGATAACCTTCGTATTTCGCCCGAGAGCTATACATTTAGGCTCGACAGAGCAAAAAAACGCTATGATAGCATGGAGCAATATGCGCTAGGGCACGAGTGCCGAGCGTTAGAGTTGCGCCGCTATTTTGGCGAGGAGTGCAGCGACGAGTGTGGTAAGTGCGATGTGTGCCGTGATCGCTCTCAATCGAGCAACCAGCGAGAAAAACTCGTGCGTCAAATTCTGGCATTAGTGGGCGATAGAGCAATCGATATAAAAGAACTAGCCGCAAGCTGTGTTGGCGATAGCCAAATAATAATAAAAGTGATTGGCGATTTAATTGCACAAGGTGTGCTCACCCAAGGGCATGATGGGCT
>CAYJIL010000017.1:0-14225 GCA_964370235.1 uncultured Rikenellaceae bacterium
ACCGTGAGGAGGTGATAAAACGTATTACCTATGACCGTCACCACAATAAGGGAGGTAGTAACCTATACTACCAAAAAAATTAAAACCCGAAGTCCACTCCTACCATTACAGTAGTCCCAGCCATTGGAAATCCATAATTAATTTCATAACTCTGATTAAGCAAATTTTCACCCCTAACATTAAGCCTAACCACATCGCTAAGCTCATAAGCACATCTCAAGTTCCACAGCGTAAAAGGATCCTCTTTCACACTATTTTGCCCAGTGCGAGTATATAGCCCAGCAATATGCTGCACTCCTGTCGATACCCACCACTTGTCCTTGATGTAATCTACACCAGCATATAGTTTATGCTCGGGAGCTGCTATAACCTTATACTCCATATCTAGGTAACTATAATTAGCCGATAGGCTAACACTATTACACACTTGGTATCGTCCGCTTAGCTCGACTCCCCAGTTCTTTATTTCGCCAGTGTTCTCAAACTTGGGGCGACCATCCACCTGTACGCTCTCTATCATATTCTCGCCATCAATATAAAACAGTGCTGCTTGGTATGATAGCCTACCACCTAGCAGGCGTTCTTGCCACGATAGCTCATAGCTCCATAGCTCCTCGGGGTTAAGGTCGGGGTTTTGTGTGGCGAACATATACATTTCACGAATAGTAGGATTGCGAAAACCTTTGCTCGCAATTGCCTTTATCTCGCTAGTTTGGCTTGTCTTTATAGACGTTCCAAGCTGAGGAATAAGAAACGTACCTGTCTTTGAGTGCTCGTCTACCCTTAGACCTACATTAAAAGTAACAATATCGCCCAATCCTTGACGAATATCTACATAGGCGGCTACGTTATCCTCGGTAACATCGGCAAGCGATTTTTCGCTACCATCAAAGTATTGATTATCTGCCTTACCTCCAAATTTTTGGTAATCGACACCAAACGTAATATCATTACGCTTTAGCAAGTGTACCGATTGATATGCACTTGCGCCCACCATCAAGTCGTGTGAATCGAAAAGATAGTCTTGGGGTTGTGCACCATCAAAATAACCATTGTTAATGTTATGATGCCCCCAGTTGTAGAATAGCTTTAGTGCACCCGATGTTTTGTCGTAGTTGTTCTCGAGCGATAGCGATGCCATTCCTCTGGTAATGCGAGAGTCGTTGTCGATAATTGGCTTTGACTCCTCGCCCGGGTTCGAGGCATTGTAGTGTGTAAGGCTAAGGTCGCCAAATAGCTTCCATCGGTTTGAAAACTCGTAGCCCACCTTTGCATAACCACCATACTGCTCAAAATCCATGTTGGGGCGATGACCGTCGCTACTATTGTATGAACCAACTATTTGTGCTGTTAGTTTACCGCTCTTTATAGTAGAGCTAGTCTCGCTAGTGAACGAATTGTACGAGCCATAGGCAAGCTTAGTTGCACCCTGAACCCCATCTTGCGATGGCGTTTTTGTTAATATGTTAATAACACCACCCATAGCGTTCGAGCCATAAAGCATAGACGCAGGACCACGCACTACCTCCACTCTTTGTGCCATCATTGTTTGGTAGGCATCGGCAATTGGGTGTCCCATAAGCCCCATGTATTGTGGATGCCCATCGATAAGCACCAACATACCTGTTGTGGGCGAGCCACCTATGCCTCGCATCTTCATTCCGCCCGAGCCGCCAGTCGATACTCCATAGCCCATAATACCACGTGCAGTGGTGAATAATCCCGGTATCTGTTCGGTAAGCGAAGGCAGAATTGATGGTTCGAGCCTAGAATCCATTTGGTGGTGATCGATAATCGAAATATTGAGAGGTAGATTGCGTATGCTCTCGCTATCTCTTGTTCCCGTTACCACCACTTCGTCAATGGCTAGTTGTTTAGTAGTGTCTTGTTTGGTATCCTTAATCTCTTGTGCATAAGCACCAAAGGATAGGGGTAGCAGTAGTAGCCACCCCATTATCTTCCTATTTGTCATCAACATATAGTTTGTGTAGTTTATAATCCGTTTTTAGCAGTTCTCAATCCCTTTACATAGGCATCAATCTTGTGCAGGTCGGCTACTATATCAATTTTTTGTGGACACATCGGAATGCAATCGCCACAGCCAGTACACCTGTCGGCTTGGCGCAGTTTTGGAGTGCTACGATCATATCCAATCAAGAACTCTCGGCGTGCCTTTGCATAGGCTGGGTCGTTGCTATCCTTAATAATTATCTCCTCAAAGATGCACTTGTTGTAGTGTAGTAAGATGGCAGGAATATCGAGTCCATATGGGCACGGCATACAATATTTGCAGTCGTTACACGGAATGGCTTTGTACTCCATAATCATTCTTGCTGCCTCGTCTAGCATCTTTAGATTATCTTCGGTCAATGGTTTTAGGGGCGAATAGCTACGAATATTATCTTGTAGGTGCTCCATATATGTCATACCACTAAGCACGGTGATAACCCTAGGTGAGCTACCAGCATATCTGAATGCCCATGATGCAATCGAACGATTGGGCTCGGCTTTCTTATACTGTGCCGCTATGTATTCGGGCACCGATGCAAGCCTACCCCCAAGCAGAGGCTCCATTACAACCACGGGAATATCTCGTTTTGCCAGCTCGTCATATAGATATGAGGCGTTTTGGTTGCTCGAATTAATCTCGTTGGCATAATCCCAGTCTAGGTAGTTAAGCTGAATTTGAACAAAATCCCACTTTACTTGGTCATGCCTAGCTAGCATATCGTCATACTCCTTTATGTCGCCATGGTACGAGAAACCTAGGTTGCGAATACGCCCTTTTGCTCGCTCCTCAATCAAGAAATCTAACATTCCATTGTCTAAGAAACGCTTTTGGGCATTGTTACCCACAACGTGTAGCAAAAGGTAATCTATATAATCTACCTTTAGGTACTTGAACGAGTTTTCGTATATTTTCATCGAATTCTCTCTATCCCAAGTCGAAGGGTCAAAGTTCGATAACTTTGTAGCAATGTAGTAGCTGTCACGAGGGTGGCGGCTAAGTGCTTCGCCCATTGTGCGTTCGCTCCATCCTTGTAGGTATGCAGGCGATGTGTCAAAGTAGTTTACACCATGCTCTATGGCGTAGTCTACTAGCTCGTTAACAGCTTCTTGATCTACAATGTTACCATTCTCGGCAGGGCTGCTAAGCAGTGGCCATCGCATACATCCATAGCCCAGTAGCGATATTTTATCACCTTTGGGGGTGTTGCGATACTCCATTTTCCCTTTGGGCACTTCGCCCAGCGGCGAATCTTGTTCTTGTTGGTTACCACTTGCACAGCCAACAAAGCTAAGCGCAGTAGCACCTCCAACAACCTTCAAAAAATCCTTTCTATTTATATTATTTTTAGCCATATCTTTAGTGTGGGTTAAATTGTTCGGTGAAGGTTGTTACCCTCGACATAAATTGCACTTATTGGGCTTGATGGACAAAGGTTCTCACAAGCTCCACAGCCAATACAACGCTCGTGATCTATCACAGGAACAGGATAGTCAAAGCCCTTATCTACCATTTGAATGGCTTGAGTCGGGCACTGTCTCTTGCAATTGTAGCACTCTTTTTTGTCTCTTATGATAATACACCTTTGCTCGCTCCATACTGCACGACCAATTTGTGTTGCCGACTTATCGGCTAGGCTAATCTCTTTTATTGCACCAGCAGGACATACTGTCGAGCAAGTATTACACTCGGGACGACAATAGCCATGTGTAAACGACATTTGTGGCTGCATAAAATTCTCTAGCTTGCTCGATGGCTTGAGAACACCATTTGGGCATGCCGAAACACACAACTGGCAAGCCGTACAGTGGCGAGTGAAGTTGCGTTGTGAGTGTGAACCCGGAGGCGTGATAGGGCTTGTGCGATTTGGGTCTTTCTTGCCAATAATATCGGCTAAACCGCCATCTACTTTCATCTCTACCTGCTTGGGTAGCACTTGTGCTTTGGCTACCGATGCCGCAACAATAAGCGTTGAGGTTAAAAACTCTTTGCGACCATTTGTGCTAGTTTGCTCTTTTGGCTCAGGCGAAACGGTGCATGCTTGCTTTTGCTTGCAACCAGCAGCAAAACTAACAGCACTCTTTTTGCACACATCAATACAGTTCATGCAACTAACACATCGGCTATGATCTATCTTCATGTTCTTTATATCGATGCACGATGATTTGCAATTACGCTCACATAGCGTACAGCCATTGCATTTGTCTTTGTCGATATTTATTTTTAGAATCGAAAAACGAGAGATAAACCCAAGGAACGTACCCACGGGACATACCGTGTTACAGTATGTCCTACCACCTCGCCAAGCAAGAATGCTTACAATAATAATTGAAACAACTGCCACTATAAGCGTAGGAATCGACCTAATCCACACCTCTTGTGAGTAGAACGCATAGCTATCTGCCTGTTGTGCAAAGTGGGCTAGTACGTTATTGCCAAGTATCCACACTGGTTGTAGTATATTGTTGGCTGCTCTACCAAATATAGCATAGGGGTCGAGTAGCGATACCACTACCGAAACAGATATTACTATGGCTACTACATATACACCTAGCGTTGCAAGTCTAAGCACACACTTAGCCTTTTCGAACTTGTATGGTAGTTTTTTACCTCGTTTCCCTAGTCTAGCAACTAGGTCTTGATATACACCCAAAGGGCATATTACCGAACAGTACATCCTGCCAAGTAGCAGGGTGAGAACAAGCAAAATAATAATTGGCACAAGGCTATGGGCTAGCATGGCAGGCATAAACTGTATTTTGGCAAGCCACCCTAACCAAGCGTGCAGAGTTCCCGTAAAATCGAGAAACAGCAAGCTGATAGCTACAAAAAATATTGCAGCTATCGTTCTTCTTATACTCTTTAGCATAGTCTACTTGTTTATTAGATATTTAATAAATAAATAACCTCCAAAAATTTGCAGAGCCATACCCGGAATACCTATGCTAAAGTCCTGAAATGCAAGTGCCAAATCTTGTACGATTATCCACTCTGCAAGCGAACCTACTATCTGGTATGATAGAACCACCAACACTAGTATTGGTAGCGAAATACGCTTAAAGTAGCTAGCCGCAAAGCCTGCTGCTAGTGCCAAGAATGTTGATTTAAGCAGAATTGCCGAAAGAACACCCACTGCTGGCATTCCAAATAATAGATGATTTACGATGGGCGATAGAACAGCAGTCAAAAGACCAACCTTTACACCATACTTATACGAAGCTATAAGTGTAAAGAAGTAGATTGGTAGCCAAATAAATCCTCCCTGTGGGATGAGATGAGCGATTTGTGGTAGGATGATGTTGCCTGCAACAAAAAGCGCAATAAATAAATAGGTTTTAGCCGTGCTATAACCTAAGTTGTAAAGTTTAATGCTTTTCTCCATAAGAAATAGTTTTTATAGTTTGATGATAATTCGTTTGTTAGTTGTTTGCTGCCCTCCTTTTCTTTATTGCGTTAATAATATTGGCTGGGCAATCAATTTGTGCCGACTCTTTTTCGAGTGGGCACCAGTCGGTTCCTTTGCGATTGATAATGTGATCTACTTGTTTGCCATAGCTTAGCTTTATATCTTTGCCTTTTAGTAGGTCGAGTGCACCACTGCTGATGATTTCGGTGTATAGCTCTGCTACTTTGCCTTCGATTACTATTGCTGCCGCTGCTCGTCCAATTATTTTATCGGCTACCATTGCTCCCTCCAAAAACTGTGTGTCGCTCTCTAATAGGTCGAACAAATCTTTTACTCCACCCCGATGAAAGGTGCGAATCTCTTTGTTGTATACAACACACGAACACTTTTGGTTGCGTAGTATCTCTACCAAATATTTTATATCGACTTCTTGCATCCTAGTTAGATTGTGAGAATAACCATTCCATAAAATCGGGAGTGTTAAATGCTGGGTTCCAGCTGTCGTGTCCAACTCCTCTAAACTCGTGCAGGGTAACATCTACGCCAGCCTTTTTCATTGCAAGGTATGCCTCACGTGATAGGGTGCATGGTACAACCGAGTCGGCATCGCCATGGTATATGCGCACTTTTACTCCGCCCAAATTGTCTTTTATGCGGCTAGTATCTACTCCGCCACACACTGGAACTGCTGCTGCAAAAAAGCCGGGATACCTACATATCATATCGTAGGTAGCCATACCGCCCATAGATAGACCAATTATGTATATGCGATCTTTGTCGATGTTGTTGTTTGCTACAATATTATCGACAAGCTCCTTTACCGATAGCACCGATGTTGTGCCATTTGGGTATAGGCCAAATAACTCTTCCCACGAAAGCCCTTGTCTGCTCGATGATTCGGTTATCCAATATTTCGAAGTATCACACTGTGGGTGTAGCACATAGGCAGGGTAGTTTTCTCTGTTGTCGGGCGATGTAAACAAACCTGCGCCGTGTGTTAGTTGTTTTATGTTGTCGTTGCCTCGTTCGCCAGCTCCGTGCATAAAAAGTACCAAAGGGTATTTTTTGCCTTGCTCCATGTTCTGGGGAGTAAGCATGCGGTAGGGGAGTTTGATATCGTTAGAGCTAACAAATTCGCCCTTTTTATATTCTGGATAGTTGTAATATGGTGTGTTTTGCCCCATAAGGTTAATAGATATTGCGAAAAATGCAAGAAATAGTAGTTTTTTCATATGCGTAATAGGGTTGTTTTGCAATGATTACATCGTAAATTTATAATTTTTTTTTCAATTTATCAACGAAATATATTAAAATCGTATCTTTGCACTTATGATTAATCTTGTTTATAAAAGATATAATAGATTAAAATATCTATTGCGTGTAAAACATTATAGAGGGCGTGACATACACTCTCCCTTTATGTATGGCGTTATGCGTGGTGCACTTATGGGCTCGCATACAAGCCAAACCGAACAACAACCTCTCTATCGAGAGTTGCGCATACATGGTTTTCGTTCAAAAGAGGCGGGCAAGTTGACTCGTGTTTATAACTTGTTGGGAATGAATAGATATATCTTTGGTTCGATAGGCTATAATGGGCAAGAAATGGTAATTATGCCATATGGTGCTAGTTATGACTCTATTGCCGAGATTGTGTCGTCGGCACTTGTCGATGGCGAAATACGCTGTGTTGTAGTGCAAGGAATATATAAAACAAAAGAGAGCCGCAAGATGTGGCAAAAATTGATAAGTAGCCACAATGTAGTGGGGGTCGATATATATCGTTATGGCCTTGTTTTTGTTAATAGCAATTTACATCAAGAGAGCTATAAGCTAAGAGTATGATAATTATTAAAAAGTACAGATAATGAAAGTATATACAAAAGGTGGCGACAAAGGGCGTACATCGCTAATTGGCGGAGCTAGAGTTCCAAAATTTGATTTAAGGGTAGATGCCTATGGTACGGTAGATGAGCTAACGGCAAGTGTTGCACTTTTATATGATTCGATGAACGAGGATGCTCGTTTGATTGGGAAGATGGCGCAGCAGAGAGTCGAGCTACTAGAGGCAATTGAGCGTTTGATGCGTTTGGGTGCTATCTTGGCAGCCGAGGGCGATGTGCTAGAAAAGCTACCACCTCTCTTGCCACAAGATGTTGAGAAGCTAGAGGCAGGTATTGATGCCATGACACAAAACCACGCACCTAGCTTTGTATTTACATTGCCTGTGGGTGCAACTCTCATCTCAAAGAGCCATGTGGCTAGAACAATATGTCGTCGTGCCGAACGTTTAACACTTAAATCGGCAGAGGTATATCCTGTGCCGCCAGTTGTTATTAGTTATTTAAATAGGTTGTCGGACTATCTATACATTATCTCTATTGAGATAGCTAGGGTGCTTGAAATAGAGCCCGTAGTTTGGCAGACAAAATAAAAATTATGGTTAATAAAATTATCTTTTCGTTGTTATTGATTCTGTCGGTAAACAATGTTTTCTCACAAGCCCAAGAGGTCGATCTAGACATTAAGCTAAAGGCTGCTGTGCTCGATCCCGATTCGCCACGTTACTATCCAGTGCTATTTGCAAGGTATGAAAAGGGCGACACTACACTCACAAAAGAGGATTTTCGCCATCTCTACTACGGATATGTATATCAGGATAGCTACACACCGCTAGAGAGTAACATATATAGCGATAGTTTGATGATGACCTTGCAGCTATCAACTGACGGAACAATTGCAGCCGATAACTACGACAAGGTTATATACTATGGCTCAAAGGTGCTAGAGAGTCGCCCTTTCGATATTAGTGTAATTAACTTTATGACCTATTGCCTGCAAAACAAAGGCGAAAGCGAGCGAGCACAAGTGTTGTCCTATAACCTAGGTATGATTGTCGAGACAATACTATCGTCGGGTAGTGGCGAGAGCGACAAATCGCCATGGCATGTTCTCTATCGAGAAGACCCAAACGATATTTTGGGGCTTTTGGGGCTCACATTCTTTAAGCGCATGTATATTACCACAACGATAGAGTATTTTCAGCTTACCAAAAAGCATAATGGTAACAAGGGGTACTACTTCGATGTGTCGAACTTGTACATAAAACCGCCAAAAAAACGAGAGAACCAACAAAGGCGCATGGAGTTTAATCCTTATACTAATCCTAGGTCCGATAAATTCCAATCGCCTCAAAAGAGTTATTAATTAAAGAAAATATAAGATAATGAGATATGATATTGCGGTAATAGGTAGCGGCCCGGGTGGGTATGTTGCTGCTATTCGTGGAGCACAGTTAGGCAAAAAGGTAGCCATCATAGAGAGAGAGTCGCTAGGTGGAATATGTCTAAACTGGGGCTGTATCCCAACCAAATCGCTGTTGCGTTCGGTTGAGGTAATTAACGAGATTAAGCATGGCGAGAGCTTTGGTGTAAAGGTTGGCTCGGTTGAGGTTGACTTTGACGCTATAATTGCTCGTTCTCGACAAAGCTCAGAGACTATGAGCAAGGGAGTTAAGTTTTTGCTCGACAAAGCTGGTGTTACTATTATATCGGGTCATGCTCGTTTGATGGGCGAAAGCAAAATCGAGGTTACATCAGAGAGTGAAACTTTGGTAGTCGAGGCAAATGATATTATCATTGCAACTGGAGCAAGAGCCCGCCAAGTCGAAGGCATTGAGGTTGATAACAAACAAATTATATCATATCGCAAGGCTCTATCTATGGAGTCGCTACCATCTAGCATGGTGGTTATGGGTAGTGGTGCAATTGGTAGCGAGCTAGCATACTTCTATCACATGATGGGGTGTAAGGTGACGCTTGTTGAGTATATGCCATCGCTAATGCCAAACGAAGATAAAGACGTTAGTGCCTACATGGAGCGCATGATGCGCAAGATGAAGCTATCGTTTATGACCTCTACAAAAGTAACAGCTGTCGAAAAAAGCGAAACGGGCTGTGTAGTGCATGTCTCGGGCAAGAAAGGCGATAGTGTCATCGAGTGCGATGTTGTACTTTCGGCTGTGGGTGTGGTTGCTAACATAGAAGATTTGTCGCTTGATGTGGCAGGAGTTACTGTTGATAAGGGGCGCATAGTGGTAGATTCTGCTTACCAAACTTCGGCTAAGGGTATTTATGCCATTGGTGACGTGATTCCGGGTTATCAGCTAGCGCATGTGGCATCGGCAGAGGCAGTTTGTGCTGTCGAGGGCATTTGTGGACACAACCCCAAGCCTGTGAACTACGAAGTAATTCCACGCTGTGTATATACAACTCCCGAGGTTGCATCGATTGGTGTTACCGAGGCTCAAGCACAGGAGCAGGGCGTAAATGTGGGAGTTGGTAAGTTTCCGTTTACTGCATCGGGCAAAGCAACTGTTGCTGGTAGTCGAGATGGATTTATTAAGCTTATCTTTGATAAAGATAGCGACAAGGTGCTAGGTGCACACTTTGTAGGTTCACACGTAACAGAGATGATTTCCGAAATATCGGTAGCCATGAATCTTGGTGCAACTGTTAAAGATATTATTAATTCGGTTCACCCACACCCGTCACTGTCGGAGTCGATAATGGAGGCCGCAGCTGCGGCTCACGGCGAATCGGTGCATATTTAATATGTTTGTTGTTGCTAAATAATAAGTTAAGAGGTTTTATTTTGTAATCATAGTAAAAAAAATAGTGATAAATTATTATTTTTAAAAAATATTGTATATCTTTACAATGTGAAATGGTCTCTGCTCGTAATGGGTAGAAATTGTAATTTATTGTGAACAACTAACATACATATAAAATGGCAAAGTACAGTGTCGATGCAATCGATCAAAAGATTTTGATGCATCTAATAGGTAACGCCAGAATGCCTTTCCTAGAAATCGCTAGAGAGTGTGGTATTTCGGGTGCAGCAATTCACCAAAGGGTGAAAAAATTAGAAGAAGCAGGTATTATTACTGGTTCTCGCCTAGAGATTGACCCTAAGGCCTTGGGTAATGATGTGTGTGCATACGTAGGGGTTCAGATTTCGCAATCAAACTTCTATACTCAGGTGATCGAATCACTTAAGAAAATTCCTGAGATAGTAGAATGTCACTTCGTAACAGGTAAGCATTCTATCTTTGTGAAGTTGTATTGTCGTGATAACGAGCATCTTATGAATGTTATCGTTAACATTATTCAGGACATACCTGGTATTTCTTCAACTGAAACGCTACTATCGTTAGAGCAATCTTTCGAGCGTCAAGTGACAGTGACTGTTAGCTCAAAATAATACTTGAGCCTAAACATACTTGTATAACAACTCCGGGAATGTTGATTTCAACTTTCTCGAAGTTGTTTTGTGTTTAGCTAAATCGTAGTTTAACTGTTAAGTAGTGGATCTTTCCACCGATACAAATTATTAATTTCAAGGATGTCTTATATATTATCAATAGAGACTGGTACCGAGGTCTGTTCTGTTGCTCTTTCGCAAGATGGCGAGCTTATCTCGCTACGTGAGGTGACAGATA
This sequence comes from uncultured Rikenellaceae bacterium, assembly GCA_964370235.1. Taxonomy (GTDB): domain Bacteria; phylum Bacteroidota; class Bacteroidia; order Bacteroidales; family Rikenellaceae; genus CAYJIL01. Next base: position 10,915 of record CAYJIL010000017.1, read on the forward strand.
GTCGTGCTCATGCCAAAAATCTAGCGGTTTTTGTCGATGAAATTCTATCGGAGAATAACCTCGACACAGACGAGCTTGCAGCGGTAGCCGTTAGCAAAGGGCCAGGTTCTTATACTGGGCTCAGAATTGGTGTCTCGTTGGCAAAAGGTATCTGCTATGCAACTGGTATACCTTTGATTGGGGTACCCTCGCTTGATGCAATGGCGCAGGTAGCTCTAGAGGACTATGATGCTGAACTGTTTGATATTAAAGATGAAAAGAGTGTGATATTTGCCCCTATGATTGACGCACGTCGCATGGAGGTATATACAAAACTCTTTAATTTTGATATGAGTGCCATTACCTCTACCGAGGCGGTTATTGTCGACGAAAATAGTTTTGTTGATATAGCTCAATCTAGGCAGATGGTTATATTTGGCACAGGAGCACAAAAGTGCCAATCGGTTATGAGCGGTATCGATGTCTTGTACCACAGCACAGAGCCATCGGCACGAGGCATGGTAAAACTAGCTCACAAAGCACTAGAGTCGGGTAATGTCGAGGATATTGCATACTTTGAGCCATTCTACCTAAAAGATTTTGTGGCAGGAGTCTCTAAAAAGAATCCGTTAATTAAATAGATATGACAAAGAAGCCACTACCAGAGAGGACAGTCGAGCGACTTAGTGAATATCGTCGCACGCTCCTGCGCTCTATGCGCAACAACATAACACATGTCTATTCACACAACCTAGCATCTATACATGGTATAACTGCGGTTCAGGTAAGACGTGACTTAATGTTGATTGGGTTCTCAAGCGATACAAAAAAAGGTTATAACGTAAAAGAGTTAGCTCAATTCATATCTAATATACTAGAGGGTGAGAGTAGCCAAAAGGTTGCAATCATCGGTATGGGTAACCTAGCAAGTGCTATTACAGCATACTTTAACGGTAAGCGCAACAAACTATCAATTGTAGCAGCATTCGATGTCGACTCACAAAAGGTTGGTACCGAAGTTGCTGGTGTACCTTGTTATCATGTAGACGAGTTTGGTGCCAAAGCCTCAGAGCTGGGCATCTCTATTGTCATGCTAACTACTCCTGCATCTACCGTTGATACGTTTATCGAAGAGCTAGCTGCTTCAGATATTAGAGGTGTGCTTAACTTTACTTCGGCACCGCTTAATTTCCCCGATTCGGCTGGTATATATGTCGAGGATTATGATATTATCACCCTTCTCGAAAAGGTTGCATACTACGCACGAGCATAAGTTATGGTAATATATCGTGGTGAATCTCAGTTTTTAAGCCATGACGATATTGTCTTAACAATTGGCTCTTTTGACGGTATCCACAGCGGGCATCGTCATGTAATAGCGCAGCTAAAAGAGCAGGCAGAGCAAATGGGCGCCAAATCGATGGTCGTCTCGCTCTCGCCACATCCTCGCTTTGTGTTGGGTAACGACGAAAACTTTGCCCTCATTTATGGCGAAAAAGAAAAGTATCATCTACTAAACGAGCTAGGGGTCGACTTTTTATATAGCATCGAATTTACTCGTCAAGTAGCACAAATGACTGCTAAGGAGTTTATAACTACCTACCTATCCTCTAAGTTTAAAGTTTCGGCTCTGTTAATGGGCTACAACAATCACTTTGGTAGCGATAGAGCAGCTTTTAACGATTTGCTACCTCTTGCAAGCAGCTTAGGTTTCGATTTACTTCCGCTCACCGAACAAAGGCTCTTGGGCGATAAAGTATCTTCGACAATAGTTCGCAAGGCACTACAAAAAGGCTTGGTAGAGGATGTTGCACGTTATTTAGGTAACAGCTATTTTGTAATTTCAGACATAGAGCAAGGCAAACTAACAACCAATCTCAAAGATAGATTATTACCTTTGGATGGTTGTTATTTTGTGAAATTAAATGATAGCAATTACGATACTTGCACGGCAAATGTGTATGATGGTAAAATAGAGCTAGACACGCCTATACATGCCAAAGAGGCAATAGTCTCTTTTATAAAGAACAAATAAATAGTAACAATATACAAACAAACACACTTTAACTATGAAAAAAACATTACTTCTACTTGCCACAATTGTTATGGCATTTGCTTGCTCTACACCTAAGAGTGAGGGCGTAAAAGTATATGGTTGGGTTGGTGGTAGCGACTATTCGCCAGCTTTTCTTGAGAACCAAATGAAAGGTTACAGCTCAAACCATATCAAAGGTCTATTCTACAACACAGGTTTCAATGTCGAGAATGCTACTGCTGCTGCTAAAGCTGCAAAGGCACAAGGTATGGAGTTCTATACTTGGGTTCCAACTATGAACCACAAAATCGAAGGTGCAGACTCAACTTGGTATGCAGTTTCACGCGAGGGCTATTCGACACTTAACAAGCAGCCTTATGTACCATACTACACTTTCCTTTGTCCTAACAAAGAGAAAGTATATGATTACATTAGCAAAAAATACCTAGAGCTAGCAGCTATCCCAGAGGTAGATGGTATTCACCTAGACTATGTACGCTACCCAGACGTAATCCTTGCAGAGGGTCTTTGGGAGAAGTATGGTCTTGTTATGGATCAAGAGTACCCACAGTTCGACTACTGTTACTGCGACAAGTGTGTATCTGATTTCAAAGCGTCTTCGGGTATCGATATTCGTGAGCTAGGCGATAGCGCACAGTACAACCAAGAGTGGCACCAGTTCCGTTACGACGTTATCACTAAGTTTGTTAACCGTCTATCAGAAGATATTCACAAGACAGGTAAGAAGATTACAGCTGCTGTATTCCCTGGTCCATCAATTGCAAAGAAAATCGTTCGTCAAGAGTGGAACAAGTGGAACCTAGATATCTACCTACCAATGAACTACAACGATTTCTACCTGCAAGGTCCAGAGTGGGTTGAGTCAATTACTCGTGAGGGTGTAGAGCTTGTTGATGGTCGTGCTCCAATTTATAGCGGTCTGTTCATCTGTCCAGAGCCAGAGCGTAAGAGCTCAATCGAAGATCCAGAAGGTCACGGTCTAGTACCTAGCGAAATGCGTATCGCTGTCGAAGGTTCTATTCGTGCAGGTGCCGAGGCAATTTGCCTATTTACACCAGATCGTATGACTCCAGCACATTGGGAGGCTATCGATGACCTTATCCAAAAATAGGGTAAAAACCATAAAAGCAGCGCATCTGTAAACTAAATTGCCACACTCATGTACTTTAGTACACTTCGTGGTCACTTTAGCTCACATCTACACTACTTTAATGATTTTTACATAACCGTTATTGGTTTGTATGCACCCAGCTTTGCTGGGTGTTTTTTTTGTTTT
>CAYJIL010000017.1:14325-31437 GCA_964370235.1 uncultured Rikenellaceae bacterium
ATTAATCCTAGAGTTGGAGCATAGTATTGTTGTTTTGTGTGTTAAGATATATTATCATTGTATGTTGAATATATATCCATATTATGAAAATATTTAAGTTTCGTAGATACTGGGCTCTCATTCTTATTGGGGTCATATCTTTTTTGGCACTCTTTATCATCTTGATAGATGTAATATCTCCTAGCAAAGAATTATCTCTGCGTGATTTTGCACGCAATATGATAACAAGTGCACCATTTGCTATTTTGATTGCAGTGGTAGATTATCAGTTAGTGAGGTTTGTTAACTGTTCAAAGTGGTTGCAGCAACGGGTGTTTGTTAGAATTGTTGTAGAGTCATTAGCGTTAGTTGTTTTAGCAATAGTGTTTGTGCTGTGTGGTAATGTTCTACTATTTTGGGTAGAAGGGACTCCCATGCTAGGTTACCTAAGTTCAACGAGTTTTTATGTTTCGGCAACCGCAGCTACCCTAATCAATATATTTACTGTAACCTTCATCGAATTTTTTGTTCAGCTTAAACAAAACGAATCACTGCAAAAAGATAATCTTCAAATGCAGTACAAGCAGCTTAAAAGTCAGATAAATCCACACTTCTTGTTTAACAGCTTGAATGTGCTAACTTCGCTTATACACAAAGATTCGCAACAAGCAGTGCAGTACACCCAAAAGCTATCACAAATATATAGATATGTTCTTTCGCAAGACGACAAAGAGCTTGTATATGTTGCAGATGAGCTTGAGTTTATTGAAACCTATGTACAAGTGCTACGAATGAGGTATGGTAGTGCACTATGTTGCCATATCGATATTGGAGATGATGCGTTAGGTTTATCTATACCGCCAATGTCTTTGCAGCTACTCATCGAAAATGCCGTTAAGCATAATGCCGTATCTGCAAAATGCCCATTGACAATTATAATAAAAGATCAAGCCGAAAACTTGGTTGTCTCAAACAATATTATTCCACGAATAAGTGTTGAGGATAGTACCGAAATAGGTCTAAAAAACTTAGAGCTAAAATATAATATAATCTCTAAACAGAGCATTGTGATAGAGAATAATAATAACCAATTCACAGTAAAACTACCGCTATTATGAGGGTCCTAATAATTGAAGATGAACCGTTGGTACAAGAGGAATTGGTGCGCCTGATAACGCAACATTTTGCGCAAATGAGCATAGTTGCCATAATAGATAGTGTAGCCGATAGTATAGAGTGGTTATCAAGTAATCGAGCAGATCTTATATTTATGGATATACATCTTTCGGATGGTGTGGCTTTTGATATCTTTGACAGTGTAGAGCTACAAACTCCTATAATATTTACTACCGCCTATGATAAATATGCTATTCGTGCGTTTGAGGTTAACGGAGTAGGCTATATTTTAAAACCTATTGATGACACTAAGTTGGTTGCTGCCCTCGAGCGATTCTATAAATATATGCCATCTACAACGGCTAATATAACAGAGCTAGTTAATCAGCTACGACAACCACATAAAACCTATAAGAGTAGAATAGCCATAAAACTAGGCGATAGAATAAGCCATATTGCCATAGAGGAGATTGCCTACTTTTATTCGGAGGATAGAGTGACATTTGCAGTGCAAAAAAGTGGCAAGAAACATATTGTCGACTATAATATCGAGATGCTAGAGGCGGTACTAGATCCAATGAATTTTTTTAGAATAACACGAGGATGCGTAGCCTCAATTGCCTCAATCGATAAAGTATCTAAATATTTTAATAGCAGGTTAAAGATTACCTTAAACCCAGAGTATGACAAAGAGATGCTAATAAGCAGGGTGAATGTTCCAAAGTTTATAGCGTGGCTCGATGGCGAGTAAAAATTCATTCGTCGTTTTATGAAGTTGGTACACCGAGTAGTTGCTTTTGCTTTAATTCAATTTTGAGATAGTACTACAATCATATCTTTGTGGCTGAAATAAAGAACAACAATTTAAATTAACAAAATGAAAAAATTATTTTTTAGCCTTTTGACACTATCTGTTTGTGCTTTTAGGGTAGATGCACAAACCACTCGTATTGAACGTAATTTCCAAATTAGCTTTGTATCGCCACTTGGCACAAACGGAGCACAATCACATCTTGTTACAAACAAATATTCGCTAAATGTTTTGGGCGGGTATAGCGCAGGTAATAGAATACTAGAACTAGGCTCTATTTATAATGTAAACACAAACTATACATCGGGGGCACAATTTGCTGGTATTGCAAACTACACGGGCACAAGTGACGATGCAGCGCAATTTGCAGGTATTGTAAATATTGCAGCAAGTGGCGAATCTACATTTCAAGGTGCTGGTATAGCAAATGTTACACAAGATGTAGAGGGCATGCAGGCTGCCGGTATCGCTAATATTGCAAAGAGCGTAGAAGGTGTGCAAGCTGCAAGTATTGCCAATATAGCACAGAGCGTTGATGGCGTTCAGCTAGGTCTAATCAATATTGCTGATAGGTATGAGTCTGGTATGCCAATTGGCTTAATCAATATTGTTAAGGAGAATGGCAAACAAGAATTTGAAATCTCTTTTTCGGAGGTGCTAAATACAGCAGTTAGTTTTAAACTAGGAACCGATCGTCTTTACACAATATTTTCGGGTGGTGTAAACTATATCGAGCAACCCCTAAACTATGCAGCCGGCTTGGGTTTTGGTACACACATCGATTGGAAAAATGGTTGGGCAAATCAAATCGAGGCTATTGGTTATGCTATAACAGAGGATGGCGAGTTTAAAGACGATCTAAATATGCTTACCCAGCTTAAATTTACAGTTTCAAAAGAGATTGATAAGCACTTTAAGGTGTTTGCAGGTCCTGTTTTGAATATGACAATTTCTGATTACCTAAACCCCGAAACTGGCGAGCTAGGTAGCACTCTTACGCCATGGTCTATTTGGAATAACAACAGCACTAAGACAAGATTAAATGCTTGGGTTGGATTTAATCTTGGTGTTAGGTTTTAGGGTGTAAATTAAACATTTGTTTTACTTGTACATTATACATATATTAAAGGCGGTTGACTTTGAAAAGTCAACCGCCTTTAATATAATTATTAGAATAGGACTAACCACACTTAGAGTAGCCACAATCTGTACAAACAAGGCAACCCTCTTGGTAGATAAGTGATTCTTGCCCACACTCACTACACTTTTTAGATGACTTAGTGCCCGTTGGTATATAGCGCGAAAGTGCTCTAGCTACACCATTCTTCCAAGTGTTGATTGACTCAATATCGAAATGAAGGCTCGATACTAGAGTTGCTACGTGTAGAATATCCATGCCGTTGCGTAGGACACCCGAGATTAGCTTTGCATAGTTCCAGAATGTTTCGTCAAATAGACGAGACACGCCACCAACTGTGTTTTTATAGCCATACTTATCTTCGTACTGGAAGTCATATCGCTTAGAGCCATCCTCCTCACGCACCTTAACAATTACACCATGTGTAATGCGCTTAGGAATGTAGATTGCATCCTCCTCAATCTTACCCGTGAAAATCTCGTATGGGCGACCATTATATATACCTACAAACGCAATCCAGTCTTCGCTACCATTCTTAAAGCGAACTACGTCTGCTTGTAGCTCTGTTGGGCGCTTCATTGGGTGTGCCTCGATAGCCTCTTTTTTGCTGGTTGCAGCAACAAGAACACCATCTCTAGACCCGTCACGATATACAGTAACACCCTTACAACCAGTCTCCCATGCAGTTTTATATACCTCAGAAACTAGCTCCTCTGTTGCATTGTTAGGTAGGTTAACGGTTACCGAAATAGAGTGATCTACCCACTTTTGCATAGCACCTTGCATCTTTACTTTGCTCACCCAATCAATATCGTTAGATGTAGCCTTGTGATATGGCGACTCTGCAACTAGATCTTCAATCTCCTCCATAGACATTGCCTCAACTTGTGAACGCACAAGGCCTTTAGCCTCTTTTGCCCATGTTAGGAACTTGTGGTGGAATACATAGTACTCTTCCCATGCATCGCCCACCTCGTCAATGAATGATACGTTGCATGATTTATCGTTAGGATTAACCTTTCTTCTTCTCTTATAGAATGGCAAGAACACTGGCTCGATACCCGATGTAGTTTGGCTCATAAGGCTCGTTGTGCCAGTAGGTGCAATTGTTAGCATAGCTATGTTACGACGACCATTTGCAACCATTAGCTCATAAAGTGCAGGGTCTGCATCCTTAATGCGGTTAATCATTGGGTTGTCTTGCTCTCTTGCCGAGTCGTACATTGTGAATGCACCACGCTCACCAGCAAGTGTTACCGATGCTCTGTAAGCCTCGATACATAGTGTCTTTTGAACCTCTACCGCAAAATTAAGTGCCTCGTCTGTGCCATAGCGCAAACCAAGTGCTGCAAGCATATCGCCTTCGGCTGTGATACCTAGACCAGTACGACGACCCATAAGTGCCTTCTCTCTAATCTTAGCCCATAGCTCTAGCTCTACACGGCGAATATCTGCCTCTTCGGGGTCACCGCTAATTTTTTCAACAATAGCGTCAATCTTCTCAATCTCTAGGTCGATAATATCGTCCATCATTCTCATAGCCATTGCTACGTGGCTCTTGAATAGGTCGAAATCAAACGATGCCTCTGCCGTAAACGGATTGTTAACATAGCTATATAGGTTGATTGCTAGCAAACGACAGCTATCATAAGGGCATAGTGGTATCTCGCCACAAGGGTTTGTTGACACAGTCTTAAAGCCAAGATCTGCATAACAATCTGGCACCGACTCTCTAATTACAGTATCCCAAAATAGAATACCCGGCTCGGCCGACTTCCATGCATTGTGAACAATCTTGTTCCATAGCTCCTTTGCATCAACCTCTTGCACAACACGAGGGTCTTTTGCACCAATTGGGAACTGCTGCTTGTACTTGCTACCCGAAATAGCCGCATTCATAAATTCGTCATCTATCTTAACCGAGATGTTTGCTCCCGTAACCTTACCAGTGTCTACTTTGGCATCGATGAATTTGCCTGCATCGGGGTGCTTAATCGAAAGAGATAGCATAAGCGCACCTCTACGACCATCTTGAGCAACCTCACGTGTAGAGTTTGAGTAACGCTCCATAAATGGCACAATGCCAGTAGATGTAAGCGCACTGTTAAGCACAGGTGAACCGCCCGGGCGAATGTGTGATAGGTCGTGACCTACACCACCACGGCGCTTCATAAGCTGCACTTGCTCCTCGTCTATGCGAATGATACCACCATAAGAGTCTGCTGGCGAGTTGTGCCCAATCACAAAGCAGTTAGATAGCGATGCAATTTGCATGTTGTTACCAACGCCTGTCATAGGACCACCCTGTGGAATGATATACTTAAACCTATCAATCAAAGCGAATACTTGCTCTTGGCTCATAGGGTTTGGATATTTTTGCTCGACTCTCGCAATCTCAGATGCAATTCTTTGATGCATCTGCTCTGGTGATGACTCATATATTTTACCAAATGAATCTTTGAGCGCATATTTGCTGACCCATACCGTTGCAGCTAAATCGTCATCTACGAAATATTCTGCCGCCCCCTTTGTTGCCTCCTCGTAGGAGTACTCTTTTAAATTATCTATCATCGTGGTTAAGTTACACTGGTTTTACTTTATATTACTTGTGCAAAGATAGGGCGAAAATATCTATAAAAATAATAAAAGTTATCAACTTTTGTTGATAACTTTTAAATGATTTAAAATCAAGCTGTTTGCTGTAATGTGCTTGTTTTTAGTTGTTTGTGTGCTCTGTATGGTGCTTCAATAGCCCACACAAGCCTTGTAGATAGCTTTATTTGGTTTTGCTAAGGGTTACGCTTACACGATCAATCATTCCCCCTAGTGGTGGGTTCATTTTCGATAGCTTGATCTTGATACTTTTAATTTGGTTAAAGTGCTCCATCACCGAATCAATCACCCTTTTTGCCACGTGCTCGATTGTGTTTGATGGTATATCCATTTGCTCCTTTACTAGCTGATATACGTCTAGGTAGCTAACGGCATCCAAAATATTATCGCTCTCGACAACCTCTCTTACGTCCATTTGGTACTCTAACGAAACCAAAAAACGATTACCCACAATCTTCTCTTGCTCGTAGCAGCCGTGAAAGGCAAAGAATTCCATATTCTCAATTTCTATAACTCCATTTTTCATACCTATAATATATTTGTATTCTATGACTCTAGTCGTAATTAGTAAAATTTATAAAGATTAACTATATTTGCAGGTGCTTTGCACCCCATGTAGTGCAAAGATGACCATATTTTTAATAATAACAAGTGACAAATATGATAAATTCCCCAGAAAAGGCAGAGACAAGGTCGTTAAACTTCCTAGAAGAGATTGTCGAGAATAGTATAAAAGAGGGTGTAAGTCCAATTTATACACGTTTTCCGCCCGAACCAAACGGATATCTACACATTGGACACGCAAAGTCTATATGCCTAAACTTTGGTTTGGCAAATCGATATAACGGTAAATGTAACCTACGTTTCGACGATACAAACCCTGTTAAAGAGGATACCGAATATGTAGACTCAATAAAAGAGGATATTAACTGGCTAGGTTTTCAGTGGGAAGAGGAGCGTTATGCTTCGGACTACTTTGAGCAATTATATGACTGGGCTGTTGACCTTATTAAAAAGGGCAAGGCATATGTCGATGATCAAACACAAGAGCAAATTCGCTCGACTCGTGGTACGGTAACCGTTGCAGGAACCGATAGCCCTTTCCGCACACGTTCGGTAGAGGAGAATATCGACCTGTTTGCTCGTATGAGAGCAGGCGAGTTTGAGGATGGAGCAAGAGTTTTGCGTGCAAAAATAGATATGGCACACCCAAATATGCTTATGCGTGACCCAATCATGTACCGCATATTGGATGCTCACCACCACAGAACTGGTAACGACTGGAAGATATATCCAATGTATGACTATGCACACGGGCAGAGCGACTCGCTAGAGGGTATCACACACTCTATCTGTACGCTAGAGTTTGATGTTCATCGTCCACTATACGATTGGTTTATCCAAGAACTAGGCATCTATGCAAGCCATCAGTACGAGTTTGCACGCCTTAACATTACTAGCACAGTTATGAGTAAGCGTAAGCTACTTCAGCTAGTGCAAGAGGGTTATGTGAGTGGCTGGGACGACCCACGCATGCCAACTATTTGTGGTTTACGTCGTAGAGGTTACACTCCAGAGTCGGTGCGTAATTTTGCCGAAAAGGTAGGTGTTGCTAAGCGTGATAACATTATTGATTTGGGGCTACTAGAGTTTTGTGTAAGAGAAGACCTTAACAAACGTGCCGAGCGTCGTATGGCTGTTCTTAATCCTATTAAAGTAGTTATAACAGACTTGCCCGAGGATCACACCGAGACAATTAGCTGCGTTAATAACCCCGAGGATGAGTCGGCAGGTCGCCGTGATGTATCGTTCTCTCGCGAGATATACATCGACCGTGATGACTTTATGGAGAACCCTCCAAAAAAATATTTTAGACTTTCGCCGGGTGGTGAAGTTCGACTTCGCTACTCATACATTATAAAATGTGAAGAGGTAATCAAAGACGAGCAAGGTAATGTTATCGAGCTACGTTGTACACACGATAACCAAAGCCAAGGTGGTGGTTCTAGCGATGGCCGCAAGGTTAAGGGTATTATCCACTGGGTTGATGCTCGCACAGCAAAAGAGGCTAACATTAGGCTTTTTGATCGTCTGTTCACAAAAGAGAGCCCCGACGAGGCGCCAGAGGGTGGTTCGTTCCTCGATAACCTTAACCCCGAATCACTTGTGGTTGCAAAAGGTTATATCGAGAATGCATTGCAGTCGGCTAAGTGTGGCGAGCACTTTCAGTTCGAGAGATTGGGGTACTTTTGTCTAGACAAGGACTCTACCTTAGACAATATTACATTTAATCGTACCGTTACCCTTAAAGATACATGGGCTAAGGTTTCACGAAAATAGTAAATGTAATGGCATATATCTTTAGGATATTATGTATAGGTTTTATAGCAAGCTCTCTTTTGTCGTGTGACAAAAGAGAGCTTGTTGCTGGTTATATCGAAGGGCTCACTAACGATACTTTGCTGGTGAGTATAGCCTCTATGAGTAACCTAGGAGCCGAAATTACACAAGATACACTTGTTGCTGTCGAGGGGCATTTCATGTTATACCCACCCAAAGATTCAAGCTATAACTCCATCATCTACATATACCCTTTGCAGGCAGATAGGTATATTGCTGGTCAAACTTATAGGCCACAATCGATGGTTATGACAATGATTTCGGAGCGAGGCAAGCCTCTTGAGCTTCATGCCAACATAAAAAAAACAGGTTGGGTCGAATACTACGTAACTGGCAAAAAAGAGTCACAAGACAATAGTATTCTCTCAAGGGTGAATAATTCGCTCAAGCCACTAGAGTCGCAAATTGCCTATCTCGACCACAAAATTGGCGAATTCTATTCTCGCCCAATCGAGAAAAGCACGCTCGACTCTCTCACAAGCCTGCGTAGGGTAGTAATGGCAGATATAACTAGCCTAAAGTGCGATGCTGTGTTGCGCAACCCTAGCTCAATGGCATCGGGTTATTTGATAACACAAACACCATATGATTTTGCGTACGATAACTATGAGCGCATATCTGAATCGGTGCGTAATTCTATGCTAAAACCTTTGCTCGACCGCTATATTAACGAGGTAATGACCCATGTTACTACATCGCTAAATGCCACCAACCTAGAGATTGGTATGCCTGCTCCCAATTTTACATTGCCACAAGACGATAGCACAAATTTCGAGTTAAGTAGTTTACGAGGCAGGTATGTAGTGCTTAATTTTTGGGCAAGTTGGTCGGAGTGGTGCACCAACGAATTTTCTGATATGGAGAATTTCTATCTTCGCAATTGGCGAGCTGTCGAGTTTGTGGGCATTGGTTGCCAAGAGAGCCAACAAGAATGGCTCGATGGCCTTGATAAATGGCAACTACCATGGGTGAATGTACGTAACAAAGAACAGGATGTCGACGAAAACGTAGCGGCGATGTATGGCGTGAGTGCACTCCCAACAAAAATCATCATCAACCCCGAGGGGCTTGTTGTAGGGCGCATTGTAGGTAACGAAGCAAATCTTTACCAAGTCCTAAAACAAATTGTAGAGCAAGAACAAAACTAATTTTTGCGCTACATACCATAACAATTAACATCTAAAATTATGAAATTACTAAAAATACGTCTAGCCGTTTTATTGGCCACGATATTAATATTTAGCTCTTGTGATGTCCACATCGAGGGGCGTGGTATGTATGTTACCGAATATGTCGAAATTAGCAGCAGAGTAGATGGCATTGGTGTGCATGGTAATATGGATCTAATACTAGACCCAAGCCTTGCTCCGGGCGAGGTATATGTGTCGGCATACGAAAATGTCCTAGGTTATCTTGTTGCCGAGGGCGACTACTACGATGTAGATTGGTACCTAGATGGATATAATATCGATGACGACAATATCGAGATACGAGTTTCGAAAGATCAGTTCGCCCACTTTAGAGCTAGCGGAGCATCACAAATCATAGTCGAGGGTAAGCAGCCCCTATACACTGTTGAATCATCGATTGTGTTGTCGGGAAACTCTGCTTTTTATGGTGCCATAGATGCAAGTGATGCCATATCCCTAAAACTATCGGGTGCTAGTTATGTTGAGCTATATGGTCAAACTCACTATTTGCAAGCAACGCTCTCGGGCGATAGTTTTGCCGATGCCTATCAGCTAGAGTGTGTCGATGCCGAAGTAAATATGTCGGGTGCATCGGAGCTAGCGGTTTATGTCATTCGAGATATTTTTGGCAGAGCATCGGGCATGAGTTACATAACTGTTGGTGGTAGGCCACGAGATTATGTGCAGTTATCAGGAAATGCAGCAATTCAATATAATTAATAAAAGCCCAGATATTTTGAATATAATATCTGGGCTTTTGGTCTATTTTAACTATCTTTGACACTCAAACTTAAAATATAATACAATGTTTTCGATTAAAAAAGTCTTTGCAGCCACCATTACAATACTATCTATGTATTCGTGTGGCTCGTCAGGCAATGTAAATAAATTAATGGCAGATAAAGATCACAAAAATATAATCTCGTTGAGTGGTGAGTGGGATTTTAGATCTACCACCACGCTTAGTGGCAGGGATGATATAACCCAGTGGAGAGAGGCAAAAGTGCCGGGCGTGGTACATACCGACCTCCTATCTCACGCTATGATCGAAGATCCTAGTGCAGGAGGCAGCGAGCCTTTGTTACAGTGGATTGGTGATGAAACTTGGGAATATAAGCGTACATTCGAGGTTGATGGCGAATTTTTGGCGCAAAAAAATCAATCTCTTGTTTTCGAAGGTCTCGACACCTATGCTAACGTATATCTTGGCGACTCGTTAATTTTGTCGGCAAATAACATGTTCCGCACATGGGAAGTTGACGTTACGGGAGCATTAAGCCCTAGTGGTAATGAGCTTCGTGTCGAGTTTTTGCCAGCCTATGAGCAAGGCCTGATAGATGGCGAGGGTTATATGGATTTGCCAGCTGGTAATGACAAGGGCGAAAAAGTGAGCTCTATCTTTACCCGCAAAGCACCCTACCAGTTTGGTTGGGATTGGGGGCCACGCTACCTTACTTGTGGTATTTGGCGAGATGTAAAGCTAGTGGGCTGGAGCGGTTCACACATCGAAAACGTGCAGTATATTCAGCAGTCGCAGAGTAGCGAAAAGGCAAACTTTGTGGCAAGCGTAACGCTACAATCCGATAATCAAAAGAGCGTAGACCTAGTTATTGCCAACCCACAAGGCGATGTTTATGCTAGCCAAAATGTAGCTTTGACACAAGGCGAAAATAAAATATCGATACCATTCGAGATAACCAATCCTAGCCTATGGTGGCCACAAGGTGCAGGTGATGCCCACCTATACCCAATGCACATGATACTAGCAGAGCAGGGCAGTAAGCTAGACAGCCATTTTGCAAATATTGGAGTTCGCACAATCGAGCTTCTACAAGTGCCCGACTCGGTGGGCGAGGGGCAAAGTTTCCACTTTGAGGTAAATGGTGAGCCAATTTTTGCCAAAGGTGCAAACTATATCCCTATGGATAACTTCTTGCCAAACGTTTCTCCACACAAATATGAGGAGTTTATTAAAATGTGTGTCGAGAGCAACTATAACATGATACGTGTTTGGGGTGGTGGTATTTACGAAGATGACTACCTATATGAACTATGCGATAAATATGGTCTTATGGTATGGCAAGACTTTGCATTTGCTTGTTCGCTATATCCATGGGATGATGAGTTTTTGGCAAATGTTGAGCAAGAAGCTATCGACAATGTTCGCAGATTACGCAACCACCCATCTATTGCTATATGGTGTGGTAACAACGAAATTACCGAGCTATGGCACCACTGGGGCTATCAGCGCATGTATGGTTGGAACCAAGAGCAACAAGACACCATCTATGCTGGTATGCAAAAGCTATTTTATGAGTTAATACCATCGGTTCTTGAGCGTGAAGATACTACACGTTTCTATCACCCAAGTTCGCCGCTATATGGTCGTGGTAACCCAAAGAGCCAAATCATGGGCGATGTTCACTACTGGGGAGTGTTCCACGACGAAGAGCCATTTAGTGTCTACAAAGATAAGCCGGGTAGATTTAGCAACGAGTATGGTTTTATGTCGCTTGCTTGCTACGACACCTACCGTGAATATTTCTCGCCAGAGCAAATGCAGCTATATAGCGATGCTATGATAATACACCAAAAGAGCCCAAAGGGTTATCGTGTAATGGAGGAGTATATGGATAGAGAACTCCCAATCCTAAAAGACGACTTTAGAGAGTATGTCTACCTAACACAAATTCTTCAGGCCGAAGGCATCAAGATTGCTATGGAGGGTCACCGTCAAAAACGTCCTTGGACAATGGGTTCGTTATATTGGCAGGTGAACGACTTGTGGCCAGTGGCATCGTGGTCATCTATGGACTCACAAATGAGATGGAAAGCGCTACAATTCTATGCTAAGCGTAGCTTTGCACCATCGACAATATCTTTTGAAGATGTAGATTCAACAAACGTAGTTAAGCTGTGGGGTGTTAACGATAGATTACACCAAGTCGATGGCGAGTTAACTCTGTCGCTTGTTGGTTTCGATGGCGAGGTGTATTGGAGTCAAAATAGCCAAGACATTAACATACCTCGTAACGGCAACCTTCTTATTATGGAAAAGAGCGCAAGCGAGCTTTTGGGCGATGTTCCAGCTAACGAGGCGGTGCTTGTGGCTAAGGCTCTAGTAGGTGATGATTGGGTTGAAAAGCTATTCTACTTTGTGCCGCTAAAAGACCTAGATCTACCAACCGAAAAATATGACGTAGACTACAAAAAAGTAGGCGAGCATAGTGTCGAAGTTACCATAACGGCAAAAACACTGCTCAAGAGCATTTTGTTTGAAGCAGAGGCTCTGCAAGGTAACCCTTCTGATGCCTACTTTGATATGCTAGCAGGGCAAAAGCGCACTGTAATGCTCAACTTTATTGAGCCAGTAGATTCAATCGAAGAATTAGGTATTTTTGTAACAACCCTAAATTCAAAAGTACACAAAAAAGGTTCAAAACCTATTACCAAAGACATTAAATAGAGCTATCAACAAACCTAAATATAATGAAACGTAAACTAAAAGCGGCTCTAGGTGCTATGATTTTAGCAGCACCTTTGAGCGCACAAGAAAAACCAAATATTGTAGTAATATATGCCGATGACCTAGGTTATGGCGATGTTGGGTGTTATGGAGCAACAAAAGTAGCAACCCCCAATATCGATAGAGTAGCGAGCGAAGGTATTCGCCACACCAACCTACACACTAGCTCGGCAACAAGTACACCATCACGCTTTAGCCTGCTAACGGGTACTTATGCGTGGCGACAAAAAGGAACGGGTGTTGCAGCTGGCGATGCAGCAATGCTTATTAAACCAACGGTTGAGACACTACCCAAAATGCTACAACGTGCAGGCTATAATACTGCCGTAGTGGGTAAGTGGCACTTGGGGCTTGGTGACACCAGTGGCAAACAAAACTGGAATGGTAAGATTAGCCCGGGAGCTAACGATATAGGCTTTGACTATTCGTTTATTATGGCTGCTACGGGCGATCGTGTGCCATGTGTTTATATCGAAGATGGTAGAGCGGTTGATCTCGACCCCAACGACCCTATCGAGGTAAGCTACTCAAAATCTTTTGAGGGTGAGCCTACGGGCAAAAATAACCCCGAACTTTTGAAAATGCACCCAAGTCATGGTCACGACCAAGCACTCATTAACGGTATTAGCCGCATTGGTTATATGCGAGGAGGCAAGAGTGCTCTTTGGGTAGACGAAGAGATTGGCGACCGCATAACCGAAAAGGCAGTCGAGTTTATTGAATCTAGCGACACAAGCGAGCCTATATTCCTATTCTTTGCAACTAACGATATTCACGTGCCACGTGCACCACATCCACGATTTGTGGGTGCTAGCGGCATGGGAGCACGAGGCGATGCAATTGTAGAGTTCGATTGGTCGGTGGGTCAGGTACTCGATGCACTCGAGCGCAAAGGAATTGCCGACAATACGCTAGTTATCATCACTAGCGACAATGGGCCAGTGGTAGACGATGGTTACCACGACCAGTCGGTTGAGTTATTGGGCGATCACAAGCCTTGGGGCGAGCTTCGAGGTGGTAAGTATAGCATTTTTGAGGCAGGTACAAGGGTAATTGGTATTGCTAAGTGGAACGGAGTAATTGCAGCAGGCGATAGTAACGATGCACCAATTAGCCAAGTCGACCTATATGCAACTCTAGGCTCTATTGCTGGTGCAAAAGATTTGGCTACCAATGATAGCGAAGATCTAAGCTCAGAGCTAATAGGAAAGAGTAGTAAGGGGCGCAAATATCTTGTTAAGCATGGTCAAACACACTCTATTACTGTGGGTGACTGGAAGTATATTAAGCCAATTCCGGGTGTGAAATATACCTATAATGCACATGTTAATATCGAGCTAGGTACTAGTGCCGAACCACAGCTATATAACCTAAAAAACGACTTGGGCGAGAGAGTTAATCTTGCAAATGAGAATCCCAAAATGGTAGAAAAGCTAAGCAAAAAACTCGAAGAGATAATTGCTAATAAAAAATAGGAGTAATTAATTTTTTGTTAAAATAATAACACTTTGCTTTTTTTAGTGCTGTCTTTGTGATAAATTTTATATCTTTACATAATAAGTAATAAGAAAATAGTAATAAAATTATATAACCTAATGAAGACCAAAAGATTTATTCTCCCAGAGAGCGAAATACCAACACAATGGTATAACATTGCAGCAGATATGAAAAATAAACCACTTCTGCCGCTAAATCCACAAACAAAGGAGCCATTAACACCCGAAGATTTATACCCTTTATTCTCTGAGGAGGTATCACGCCAAGAGCTTAATATGACCGATCGTTATATCGACATACCAGAGCCAGTGCGTCAGGAGTATTGCAACTACCGTTCAACACCACTAGTTCGTGCCTATGAGCTAGAGAAAGCGCTAGGTACTCCTGCACACATCTACTTCAAGAACGAGAGCGTGAGTCCAATTGGTTCACACAAAATAAACTCAGCCCTAGCACAAGCATACTACTGCAAAGAGGAGGGAGTAACAAATATTACTACCGAGACAGGTGCAGGTCAGTGGGGTGCTGCCCTTTCCTATGCAGCTCAAAAATTTGATCTAGAGCTAGCGGTATATATGGTAAAGATTAGCTATGAGCAAAAGCCATATCGCCGTTCTATTATGCAAACTTTTGGAGCACAGGTAATCCCTTCGCCATCTATGTCTACAAAGGCAGGTCGCAAGGTGCTAACCGAGCGTCCAACATATCAAGGTTCGCTAGGTACGGCTATTTCGGAGGCTGTTGAGCTAGCGCAATCGACACCTAACTGTAAGTATGCACTTGGTTCGGTTCTTAACCACGTAACTATTCACCAAACGGTGATTGGTCTTGAGGCCGAAAAGCAAATGGCAATGGCTGGTGAGTATCCCGACATTGTGATTGGTTGTTTTGGTGGTGGTAGTAACTTTGGTGGTATTGCCTTTCCGTTCCTGCGTCACAACCTATCGGGCGAGCGTAACAGCCGTTTCATAGCAGCAGAGCCAGCGTCATGCCCAAAGCTAACACGTGGTGTTTTCCGTTATGATTTTGGTGATGAAATTGGTTACACACCACTTCTGCCAATGTACACGCTAGGTCACAACTTCTCTCCATCTAACATACACGCAGGTGGTCTTCGTTACCATGGTGCTGGTGTAATTGCATCGCAACTTTTAAAGGATGGTTTGATTGAGGCTGTTAGCCTACCACAGGTCGAGACCTTTGAGGCTGGTGTACTTTTTGCACGCACCGAGGGTATCGTTCCTGCTCCCGAGTCTTGCCACGCTATTGCAGCAGCAATTAACGAGGCAAAAAAATGTATCGAAACGGGCGAAGAGAAAGTTATTCTATTCAACCTATCGGGTCATGGCCTAATCGACATGGCATCATACGATAAGTACATTGCAGGCGACCTTATCAACTATGAGCTATCACAAGAGGAGATCGACAAGAACGTTGCCGAGCTAAATCTTTTATAGTAAAATACAACTTGCCCAATTTTTGTGGCAAATTTATAACAAGCAGAGCTTGCTTCGAGGTATCGAGGCAAGCTCTGCTTGTGTGTTGTGTCGGGTACAATATTTTGGGATTTTATCGGTTTTTTATATCTTTGGATAAAGTTTATATGTTATGGAGTATATTTTTAAAGCAGACGATTTAGGCGATCTTGAGCAAATTGCTCTGCAAATGCGCAAGATAATAGAGTCGCAAGAGATAGATATTTTGCTCATGTATGGCGGAATGGGTGCAGGTAAAACAACCTTTACTCGTGTGCTATGTGGCGAGTTTGGTGTTACCGATCAGGTAACTAGCCCAACCTTTGCTCTTGTTAATGAGTATAAAAAAGATGATGGTGGGTTGATTCACCACTTCGATTTTTATAGAATCAACAAACTAGAAGAGGTTTTTGACCTTGGTTACGAGGAGTACTTCTATGATGGTAACCTCTCTATTGTTGAGTGGCCTGAGTTAATTGAGCCTATCATTCCCTATGACGACCCATCAGTAAAGATTGCAAGGGTAGACATAACGGTAATCTCTAGCGATAAGAGAGAGTTTAGGCTTACTTGTGCAAGTTAGTATTACCAAATATTGATATATAAAGTAAACAAGGTATCTCGATTCAATTCGAGATACCTTGTTTACTTTATATGTTTGATGTACTAGCCGCTACTTCACAACTCTAACACATCTAATCGATGCAAAATCTGTTTTAAATATCAGTGGGTTGTTTGCCAGATCTTTTGAAATCTCTAGCGCAATTGCATATTTGCTACTTTTTAAGCCTTCGCTAGTCCAATATATTCCTAGTGCACCCAAGCCTTCGATTGCTCCGCCGTTGCCTTTTTTTCCTGCATAAGGTAGATACGTAAATTTTGTTTTATCACCTCGCTCATTGTAAATGGCAGCACTCCCATTCATATGCACTATTCTAGAAAGTATAGCTTGCAGCTCTTTTCGGTTTGGTAGACGCCACTCACCTTTGCCATCCGTATTAAATTTTTTAACTCCATAACCAACTTCGTTCTCTTTTTCACCCATTACTTTGCGAGCTTTTATCGAAGAGTCGGTATTCCATGCAAAGTATTCGCCGTAGGAGTTTATTCTATTAGAGCTAGCACCTACATTTCGATCGGCTATTTCGAGCCAATAGCTTTCGCCTTTTTTGTTGTCAATCTCTACCACTACAGCACCTTGTGCCGATACGCTAAATGTTGCAAATGCAGCTAAAATGAATGTTAAAATTTTTAGTTTCATTTTTTTAAGTTTTAATTATTATTATCGTTAAAATCTATCACTCCCTTTCATAAACTCACGCTTTTCTACCTTTGATCCTTGGCTAAACTGGTAGCGAAGCGAAAAA
>CAYJIL010000018.1:0-30834 GCA_964370235.1 uncultured Rikenellaceae bacterium
ACAAAAGAGGCTGCTTCGAATTAATTCGAGACAGCCTCATTGCTTATTGCAGTTTACTTTGTTTTGCGTAATTTAATATCGACAATCATTGGGCGATGATCCGATGTTATACTATCATTGATAACCTCTGCTCTTTTAATAGTGTGCTTATAGCCATGGTTTGCATTGCTAATGAATATGTAATCAATACATGTGTGTGGCTTATCGGCAGGGTAGGTGGGTGTGCTAGTATCGACAAGCGAGCTAAAGTCGCTACTTAGGCTTTGTATAACGGCCGAATCTGGTGTGTCGTTTAGGTCGCCACACAGAATCACGGGCTTGCTCTCCTTTGCTAGCTCTTTTTTGATAATCTCAATCGACTTTGCTCTGTCCTCGGCAGTTAACGAAAGGTGTGTGTTGCAAAGTACAAAATCTTTGAACTCAACAATTAGCGCAACTCTAGCCTCCTCTTTGCCCGGTAGTGCAATTTGGCGGTGGGTAATTGGTTCTAGCTTTGATGCTATGCCAATGCCATAGCCGCCCCCTTGGAACTCTATTGCTTGGGCAAAAATTCTATATTTATACTCATTGCTAGTAATTTGATCGAGTACGCTAATTCCGCCCGATCTTTGTGTTTTGTTGTCGAGCTCCTGCATTGCAACAACGTTTGGCTTGTATTGTGCGATAAGATTGGCAGTGCGTTTGTAGTCGGTCTTACCGTCCATGCCTATGGCATTGTGTGCATTGTAATTTATGAGCCTAATATTTTGTGCCCATGTTAGTTGCGCTGTAAATATAACAAACGCAAGAGTAATTAAAATTCTCATTTTTTATTTGTTGTTATTAATAATCAAAACTGCTACCGCCAATAAATTCACGAAGTATCGATGTTGGTGGTATAAATTCATCGTTAATTTCTTCGATAGAGTATAGTATTCCCAATAGTCGGCGTGCTTCGCTATATTCGGGCTCGGTGTCGGGTACGCTTTTTAGCAAAGGCACTACATGGCTTTTTAGCACTGCAAGCTCATATAGTAGGGCGGTGTTGAACATATAATCGGCCATCTCCTGATATGGAAATATATTTATGCTCTCGCCACGGCGAACTTCGCCCCATGCTTTAAGGGTTTTGAGTGCCGAATTCCCACGAAAGTTATGATCTCTTACCATTCGTCTTAGCAGCCTATTGTCGGTTGTGCCAATGCGTGCTAGATTGTCCATCGAAATGGTTGTAAGTGCCGAAGCATAGATGCTGTACCTTAGCTTTGCCTCTATGTCTTTTGTTAGCTCGGGGTTGAGGGCATGAATTCCCTCTACAATTAGTATTGTACGCTCGTTTATTTGGTGGCTGTCGCCTTTGGTGCGCTTGCCCTCAATAAAATCATATCGTGCAAGAGTTACCCTCTCGCCTCGCATAAGGGCGCTAAGATCTTTGTTAAAACTATCTACATCGACCGAACGAAGCGACTCGTAATCGGGGCGTCCAAACTCGTTGAGAGGAGTTTTGTCTCTGTCGATAAAATAGTCGTCTATTGATATGGTCATAGGCACTAGCCCCATTACCTTGAGCTGAACCATCAATCTTTTGCTAAATGTGGTCTTGCCCGACGATGATGGGCCTGCAATTAACACTAGCTGCACGCCTTGTTTGTGTGCTTTGTGCACGTTTTGTGCAAGGTTAAAAAACTCGTTTTCCTGCATGGCTTCTGCCATTTGTATGAGCGATTTTGCGCCACCATTTTCGACACATTGGTTTAATTTGCCAATTGTCGAAATGTCGATAATATCGTTCCATCCCTTATATTTTGCAAAAAGCTCAAACATTTTGTCGGGCTCATAGCAGGTGTCTATCTTGTCGGGGTTTGTGCTAGATGGCAGTGCCATATAAAACCCATCCTTTAGGGGGAGTATGTCAAACTTATCGAGGTATGATGTGTTGATAGCAAGTGTGCCATACAAATAACCCACAACGTTATCTATTCGGTTGATGGTTGCATATAGTGTTGGGCGACTCTCGATAAGCTCGATTTTGTCGTCTAAGCCCTCGCCTTTGAATAGCTCGATAGCCTCTTTGTAGTGTACCTTCTCTCGTGTGATTGGAATAGCGGCATCTATTAACTCGTTTATGCGATCTTTTAGCATGGTTGCCACTTTGCTATCGCCTTTTGTGTCGTCAATTTCGAAGTAGTAGCCCTCTTTTATCGAGTGCTTAACTCGCAGTCTATTGTTGGGCAGCAGATCTCTGCACGCCTTAAATAACACAAGCACCATAGTGCGGCCATATACCTTTGCTCCCTCAAAATGTGAGCGAGTGATATAGCGTAGCCTCATAGGCTTGTAAATTGGTGTGGCAAGATCTTTTGAACGATTGTTTAGATATGCCGATATTACCATATCTTTATTGTCGATATCCACTAATTCGAGAATTTGCTGGGGTGTAGTGCCCACATTTATGGTGAGCTTTTGTGAGTTATTCTCACACCATACATCTATCGTTTGTGTTTGCATTGTTTTTTTGTTTTAAACCATAAATATAGGTAAAAAGCTTGGATTCTCACACCATTCACTAATATTTATTTAAAAAATTAATATTGTGTGTCTTAGTTGTGGTGTGTTGTTATGTGTCGATGGTTATTTGTTTATTATTCAGCTTATTATGTTGCTTGGTAGAGGGTTTTTTGTAGTCGATCTTTGGTCAGTTTATATACTATTAACATTTTGGTAGTGGTGTGTTGATAACTTTTGTGCTCTTTTAAAGGGATTTACGCAAAAAAATCGTATGTTTGTAGCATTAAATATCATAAAGATGGATAAGAGTTTAGACATTGAGATTACAGAGGAGATTGCAGAGGGTGTTTACTCAAATTTTGCAGTTATTTCACACTCGCCAACAGAGTTTGTTTTTGACTTTGTACGCATACTTCCTGGTACCGAAAAGGCAGCTGTTAAGAGCCGTGTTATCACATCGCCAGAGCAGGCTAAAAGATTGCTACTTTCTTTACAAGAAAATATCAAAACTTACGAAGCTATGTTTGGCAGTATTGCTCTACACAACACAGCTCCAAACGAGCAGATGGTGCATTTGACACCAATGGGTGAGGCTTAGTAGAATACTACTATAGTATATGTTTAGCAGCAAGCAGCAGGTATAATTTTGTTTATACCTGCTGCTTGTTGTTTTTTATTTATACTATAACTAATGCTTACTTAGCGTAAAAATTACGTAATATTTAGAATTTATAATATAAATGGGTATTTTTGTGTAGAATATAAAACCTAATAACGTTTATAATGAGATTAAAAACTGCTATTTTGTCAATTTTGATTGCTACATCACAGTTGGCGATTGCACAGGAGAGTAAGCCTCTCTACAAAGATTCTTCGCAGGACATCGAATTTAGAGTTAAAGATTTAGTATCGAGAATGACACTCGAAGAGAAATTTTGGCAACTATTTATGATTCCGGGTGATATTTATGATAAAAAGCATGATTACTCCCACGGTATATTTGGATTTCAGGTTTCGACAAAAAGTTCAACTGGCGGTACATCCGAACAAATATTGAATTATAATGTCGAAAAATCTTCGGCACTAGCTACTGCCGAGAAAATTAACGATATGCAACGTTACTTTGTCGAAGAGACTCGCCTAGGTATTCCTATCATTCCGTTTGATGAGGCACTGCATGGTTTGGTGAGAGACGAAGCAACTTGTTTTCCTGCCTCTATTGCTATGGCAGCATCGTGGAATGAGCCTCTAATGCACGAGGTATCGACAGCAATTGCTACCGAGACAAAGGCACGAGGTATTCGTGATATTCTCTCTCCGGTTGTAAACCTTGCAAACGATGTGCGTTGGGGTAGAACCGAAGAGACCTATGGCGAAGATCCTTACCTTTCGGCACGCATGGGTGTTGCTTTTGTTTCGGAGTTTGAGAAACGAGGAGTAATTACAACCCCTAAGCACTATATAGCAAATGTTGCAGACGGAGGTAGAGATAGTTATCCCGTTAACTTTAGCGAACAACACATTCGCGAAACACACCTAGTTCCTTTTGCTGCATGTGTTCAGGAGGGTGGTTCTCGTTCTATTATGTCGGCATATAATGTGATTGATGGTACTCCAGCTTCGGCTAGCAAGAAATGGTTGCGTGAAGTGCTTAAAGGCGATCTTAGCTTTGATGGTTTTGTTATTTCCGATGCAGGTGCTGTGGGTGGAATTAACGATTTGCACGATACAGCCGAGAGCTATGCAATGTCGGGAGCACAAGCAATAGAGGGTGGATTGGATGTAATTTTCCAGACCTCATATGACCATTACCCTCTGTTTAAAGAGGCATTTGATAAGGGAATGATTACGCCTGCGGCAATTGACGAGGCTGTTTCTCGTGTGCTAAGAGCAAAATTTGAGCTTGGTCTTTTCGAAAATCCATATGTAGATTTGAGCAAAGTAGAGGAGCTTACGCACACACAGCACAATGTAGACGTGGCACGCCAAATGGCAGCCGAGTCGTTTGTTCTGCTAAAAAATAATGACAAGCTACTGCCGCTTAACGGAGTAAAATCGGTAGCTTTAATTGGTCACGATGTTTCGGCAGCAAGAATGGGTGGTTACTCTGGCCCTGCCGAAAACAAAATATCTATTCTCGATGGCTTTAAGCAAGTGGTAGGTAACAAGATTAAGGTAAACCATGCAGAGGGTGTTTCTTTAACACACAGCGATTTTGTGGTTGTGCCCGAATCGGCACTATCGACAACGTTCGAAGGAGAGGCAAGCAGTGGTCTGTCGGCAAGCTATTATGCCAATCCTAGTTTTGAAGGCGAGCCAGTGCTAGAGCGTATCGATCGTAATATGTCGTTTGGCTGGACACTATTTTCGCCACAAAATGGCGTAATTCCTTACGATAACTATTCGGTAGTATGGAATGGTAAAATAAAAGCAACAGAGTCGGGACGATTTAATATCGGTATGCGTGGTAACGATGGCTATCGTTTATATATTGATGGAAAGCTAATTGTTGATAACTTTAAAAAAGTATCGTTTGGTACACACACTGCTCCGTTTAATTTTGTAAAAGGCAGAGAGTACGATATAAAAATAGAGTATTACGAGACCATTGGTAACGTACGCCTAGCACTAGTGTGGGATATGGGTGCCGATAATGGTTATAAACAACAGATAGCACGTGCAGTGTCGGCTGCTCGTTCTAGCGATGTTGCAGTTGTGACAATGGGTCTTGTCGAGGGCGAAGCAAATGACCGAGCTCTACTTTCGGCACAAGGCAAGCAAATTGATATGCTAAATGCTGTAATTGCTACTGGTAAGCCAGTTGTTGTTCTAATAGTTGGAGGTAGTGCTATGACTATGCAGAGCTGGGGCGACAAAGTAGACGCTATTATGCAGGTGTGGTACCCGGGCGAGCAGGGTGGTATTGCTTTGGCAGAGGTGTTAACGGGCAAAGTTTCGCCATCGGGCAAACTCCCTATTACGCTCCCTGTTCACGAAGGGCAGCTACCGCTAATTTATAACCACAAGCCTACGGGGCGCATCGACGACTATGTTAACCTAACTGGTCAGCCTCTATATCCGTTTGGTTATGGTTTGAGTTATAGCGAGTTTACATATAGCGACTTATCGTTCTCAAAATCTAAAATAGGAAAGAACGATTCGGTTGAGGTATCGTGCACAATAACCAATAGTGGAAGTTACGAGGCAAAAGAGGTTGTGCAGCTATATGTTCGTGATCTTATCTCGTCGGTAACACAGCCTATTATTGCGCTAAAAGGGTTCAAAAAAATATCGGTAAAACCGGGAGAATCACAAAAGGTAACCTTCGTTCTTAATCCATCGCACCTAGCGCTGCTGAATGAGCACATGGAGTGGGTTGTTGAGCCGGGTGAGTTTCGTGTAATGGTTGGAGCCTCGTCAAAGGATATTCGCCTGAGAGGTTTTGTTGAGGTAGAGTAGTTGAATTAGTGTTTGGTAAAACTTCGAATCGGATTAAGATGCAGTCGGGTTGCATCTTAATCCGATTTTTGGAAAGGTCGTACTATGTAAAATCTTTCTCAAGCTCGCTATTTTGATTTTAGTGCAACTAGCCTAAAGCATAGATAGTACGCAGTGCTTTGATTTTGCCGAACAATAATATAAAAAAATAGGGTGTGTTCACAGCGAACACACCCTATTTTTTATGGTTGGTACGAGTTACTAGCTATTGCTATACTCGTTCTTTAGTGTTGTAATAACATCTTTAACGCTACTAATCTTCTTGGTCATATATGCGCTAGCACCTGCAAAAGCATAGCCTTTGTCTAGGTTGCCCTTTGCTGCGCTATATAGTGCTTTGATGATGCAGTATGGGCTCTTTGTGTAATCACACGTTTTAATGCAGTGGAATGGGCAATTCTTAGGTTTTGTAAGCCCTGCTTTTACTTTGCTTATAAATTCGCCTGCAAGCGCACGACCTGGCATACCCACTGGGCTATCTATGATAACCACATCGTCACCTGTCGCTTTAATATAGGTCTCTTTAAACTTGGTAGATGCGTCACACTCTTCTGTTGGTACAAAAATACTACCCATCTGTACGCCCGAAGCACCCATGTCGATAAATCGCTTAATATCCTCGCCATTCATAATACCACCTGCTGCGATAACAGGAATATCTTTGCGCTCCTTGTAGCTGTTTGCTACCGAGATAACCTCTGGCAAAATTTGCTCTAGCGAGAAGTTCTCGTTCTCGATCTGCTCACGCTTAAAGCCCAAGTGTCCACCAGCTTTTGGTCCCTCTACAACGATAGCGTCTGGAAGGTAGCCATATAGTGTATCCCATTTTTGGCAAATTAGCTTGGCAGCACGTGCTGACGAAACGATTGGTACTAGCTTTGTGATACTGTCTTTTTGTAGGTATGATGGCAAATCTAGCGGCAGGCCTGCTCCCGAGAAGATAACATCTGCCTTTTGAGAGATTGCAGTGCGCACCATATCTACATAGTTAGTCATCGCAAACATGATGTTAACACCAATAATACCTTTACTTTTTTCTCTTGCTTTGGCAATTTCGGTCTTTAGACCTTCGATACAGCCCGAAACGTAGCTGCCTGTTCCTGTGTAGATCAATCCTAGACCTGCGCTTGATATAACACCAATGCCCCCTTCGTTTGCAACAGCCGCTGCAAGACCCGAAAGCGATATACCCACGCCCATGCCCCCTTGGATAATAGGAAGGTTGACCTCTAGGTTGCCAATTTTAAATGATTTCATCTATATAATTTTTACTCACCACTTTAGTGGCGGCTATTTGTAATTGCAGTTATCTTTTGTGTCAAAATAAAAGATAAATTTGACAACAAAATACAAAGGTAGGTAATTATATTTAAAATATACCAATTATATATTACTCTATCACGCATGTTTGTTATTTTTTTGTGAGCGTAATTTGTGTTTAACATGATAAATATTGTAGATGAATGTAATCGAAATAATTGAAAATATGATAAATTATAATTAAATTTGTGCGATATAATAAAAAATATATTATGAAAAAAATTTTACTATCACTTTCTTTAATTTCGGCAATTGTCTCTTGTTCACAACCAAATGTTCAAGAATCTAAGCAATTGATCGATTGGGTTGATCCACAAATTGGAGCAACGCACTGCCGATGGTTTTTCTATACTCCTGCAGCACTTCCATTTGGTATGGCCAAACTTGCACCAACAACCGATGCCTATAATAGCCCCGGTTCGTGGATGCCGAATGGTTATGACGATCGTCACACCTCTATCGAAGGTTTTGCACATTTGCATGAATTTCAGATTGGTGGTATAGTAACAACTCCAATTACGGGCGAGGTGAAAACCATGCCGGGAACACAAGAAAATCCCGATGCTGGTTACCGTTCTCGTTTCGACAAAGCTACCGAGATTGCTCGTGCTGGCTCATACGAAGTAGTCCTTTCGGACTATGACGTAAAGGTAGAGCTAACGGCAACCGAGCGTGTAGGTTTTCACCGATATACATACCCAAAGAGCGACTCATCATACATCTTAATGGATATTGGCCACCCACAAGGCGAGAGCGCAAAGGTGCTTGATACCCACATTGAATTTGATAGAGAGAGTAATAGCGTTAGTGGTTTTGTAGAGTGCTTCCCCGAATACTTTATTAACTGTGACCCTAACAACAAACTACGTGCATATTTTTATGCCGAAATATCTAAGCCAATTGAGAGTGTAGCTACATTCCGTGATAGTATTATTTACCCTTCGACATCACAAATCAAAGGCATTGGTACAGGTATCGTTTTGGGTTTTGCTACACAAGAGGGCGAAGAGGTAGGCATGAAAGTAGGTCTTTCATACACGTCTGTTGAAGGTGCCAAGCGTAACTTTGTAGCCGAGGCAACCGATAAGGAGTTTGACCAAGTGCGTGATGATGCCTATGCAATATGGAATGACAAGCTATCAAAAATAGAAGTTGAGGGTGGTTTAGATAGCGATAAAACCAAATTCTATACTGGTTTATACCATGCACTGCTAGGTCGAGGACTTGCAAGTGATATTGATGGTCGCTATATTACCAACGATAAAAAAATTGCACAAACAACGCTAGGTAGCAATGGTAAGCCGCTACACCACCACTACAATACCGATGGTATGTGGGGCGGTTTCTGGAACCTTACACAAGTGTGGACTCTTGCATATCCCGAATACTTTGAGGATTATGTTAACTCGACACTAGACTTCTCTCGTCACACAAATGGCTGGTTGCACGATGGTCAAGCGGCAGGAGGTTACACAAACGGTGTGCTTACAAACTTTCAAGGTCTTATCGCTTGTGCGGCATATAATGCAGGCATTCTCAAAAATACCGATATAGATTATCTTTGGGAAGTAGTATATCAAAACGAGCTAGGTTACAAGGATCGTCCGTTTGGTTCGGGTAGATATACAAACGAATATTTTGTTAATTTGGGCTATGTACCTGCTCTTGATATTATGCTACCTAACGGTTGGGCAAGCGACTTTGGTTGTTCGCACACGCTAGAGTTTAGCTTCTCATCATACGCTAGTGCATCACTAGCCAAGAGCCTAGGCAAAACCGAGGAGGCTGCAAAGCTGCTAGAGTATGCTGCTGGCTACAAAAAACTGCTTGATCCCGAGACAAAATATATTCGTCCTAAGCTAGAAGATGGTACTTTTATCAAAGACTTTGACCCAATGAAGGCGTGGGCAGGTTTCCAAGAGGGTAATGCTGTTCAGTACACATGGTATGTGCCACACGATGTAAAAGGTATGATGAATGTTGTGGGTGTAGACCTATTCAACGAGAGACTCGAAAAAACTTTTGTTGAGGCTAAAAAGACTCTATATGGTGGTAAACCAGGCGAGTTCGATAGTTTCTCGGGTGTCGAGAAATTATATAACCATGGTAACCAGCCTTGTCTACACAACTCGTGGCTGTTTAACTATGCAGGTAAGCCTTGGTTGACACAGTACTACACACGTGATATTTGTAACACGTTCTATGGCACAGAGCCAACACATGGCTATGGCTATGGACAGGACGAAGACCAAGGTCAGCTAGGTGCATGGTACGTAATGGCTGCAATTGGTCTATTCGATGTGCAAGGCGGAACATCTACCGAGCCTACAATGCAAATTGGTAGCCCACTGTTCGACAAAGTAACAATAAAGCTCGACCCTAACTATTACAGTGGTAAGGAGTTTGTTATCAAAGCAAAAGATAATGGTGCAGCCAACTACTACGTAAATTCGGCTCAGCTAGATGGTAAACCACTAAACAAGTGCTTTATCTCTCTTAGCGATATAACGAAGGGTGGTGAGCTCGATCTTACAATGAGCCCAGAGCCAAACAAGAGCTGGGGCATTGAGATGATGCCACCATCTATGAGCGACCAAGAATAGTTAATCTATTAATGGCTGTAATATCTTTGCAGCCATTGAAAAACAAAAAAAACCGATTGCACGCTACGTACAATCGGTTTTTTGTTTTATGGTAATATGAGGTTTCCTACCAAGCAAATAGTGGGAAGTTTTCCATCATCTTGTTTACCTCAGAGCGAACTGCTGCAATCTCCTCTTTGTTCTCGATGTCTACAAGAACACGGTCGATTAGTGCAACAATAGCGTCCATATTGTCCTCTTTTAGTCCACGAGAAGTAATAGCAGGTGCACCAACACGAATACCCGATGTTTGGAATGGTGAACGGCTATCGAATGGTACCATGTTTTTATTAGTTGTAATATCTGCCTCAACTAGCGCACGCTCTGCTGCCTTGCCCGTAAGCTCAGGGAACTTGCCACGTAGGTCGATTAGGATAAGGTGGTTGTCGGTACCGCCCGAAACAATAGTATAACCACGCTTAGTAAACGCCTCAGACATAGCTGCTGCATTCTTAACTACTTGTGCTTGGTACTCTTTGTAAGCAGGTGTAAGAGCCTCGCCAAATGCTACTGCTTTGGCTGCAATAACGTGCTCTAGTGGGCCACCCTGTGTTCCTGGGAATACTGCCGAGTTAAGAACCTGAGACATCATCTTAACAACTCCTTTTGGTGTTGTTAGCCCCCATGGGTTCTCGAAATCTTTGCCCAAAATAATTATACCACCACGTGGGCCACGTAGTGTTTTGTGTGTTGTCGAAGTAACGATGTGTGCGTGCTTAACAGGGTTCTCTAACAAACCAGCTGCAATAAGACCTGCTGTGTGTGCCATATCAACAAGTAGTAGAGCACCTACGCTATCTGCAATCTCTCTCATGCGCTTGTAGTCCCACTCGCGGCTATATGCCGATGCACCACCAACGATTAGCTTAGGCTTGCACTCTTTTGCTTGCTGCTCCATAGCATCGTAGTCGATTTTGCCATCAACCTCGCTAACTTTGTAACCCACTGGGTTGTAAAGCAAGCCCGAAACATTAACTGGCGAACCATGCGAAAGGTGACCACCGTGTGCTAGGTCAAGACCCATAAACGTGTCGCCCGGTTGTAGGCACGCCAAGAAAACTGCCATATTTGCCTGAGCACCCGAGTGTGGTTGTACGTTTGCATACTCAGCACCATAAAGCTCACAAAGGCGATCAATAGCAAGCTGCTCAATTTGGTCTACTACCTCGCAACCGCCATAGTAACGTGCTCCGGGGTAACCCTCTGCATACTTGTTAGTAAGTACAGAGCCCATAGCCTCCATTACTTGCTCGCTAACAAAATTCTCTGATGCAATTAGCTCGATGCCGTGCATCTGACGCTCTTTCTCCTTAGATATAAGGTCGAAAATTTGGCTGTCTCTCTCCATCGTAATATGTTTTATTTAAATACTATTTCTAAAATTCAAAGGTAATAATCTTTTTATGAATTTCCCTCTTTTGTGGCTCTCTATTTCTACTTAACTTTTACCACCGTAATGCCTGCGCCACCCATATCTACCGCCTCGTCCTTGAACGAAATAACAAACGGATTGATTCTTAGGTAGGCACGTATCTCCTCTTTGAGTGCTCCAGTTCCCTTGCCATGCAAGATTTTAACTTCGGAAACACCCACCATAGATGCCTCGTCAACTAGCTTTTCGCTTAGTGCAACCGCCTCCATCGAGCGCATTCCTCGCACATCAATAGAGCTTTTGAACTCTAATTGTGTTGCACGAACATCGTAGTTGTTGCTTTGTGTATTAACCGGAGGGATAAATTCTTTTGTTTGTTTCTTTATTTGTGAACGTGAGGTGTGTTCTAGTTTCGATAACTTAACGGTAGTGCGCATTTGTCCAAAGGCTACAATTGCCGAATTTCCCGATACTTCGATTACTTCGCCCGTAACGCCTTGCCCCTTAATTGCCACAAGCGAACCAGCCTCTATTGCCTTAACTTCGACTTTGGCTACGCTCTCTGGTGCCTTTTTATCTTTGGCAACACCTTTGCCTTTGCGGTTTTGTCGCTCGATGAGCTTTTGCATTTTGCGCTCTATCTTCTCGTCACGAATAGGCGTTTCTTCGGTTTGTTCTTGCTTAAACTTCTCAAGCGATGCTCTAGCCGATCGTGTGCGCTCCTTTTCGGCTTGTGCCTCTTTGATTTGACGAATGGTGTTTTCTACCACACGATTAGCCTCGGCAACAATCTTTGCAGCCTCTGCCTTTGCATCACGAATTAGCTGTGTGCGGCTCTCTTTTAGCTCTTCTAGTTCTTTTTTGTACTGCTCTGCTAGTTGCTGTGCATCACGATCTGCTACCCTAGCTTTTTCTCTCTTGGTTTGCCAATAGCGTTTATCTCGTGCAATCTCTCGCAATTGTTTCTCTACCGAGACACGATCTTCGCCCAGCTTTGCCTCGGCGCTCTTTACTACCTCTTCGCTAAGCCCACTATTGCGAGCGATCTCAAAGGCGAACGAGCTGCCCGGCTTGCCTAGTTCAAGCGAGAATAGTGGTCGAATGTGGCGAACATCAAATGCCATAGCACCATTTTGTACCCCTTTGCTGTGGCTAGCATAGTATTTAAGGTTTGAATAGTGAGTTGTAATTACTCCAAACACACCCTTTGCCTCTAGCCTTTCGAGAATAGTCTCGGCAATTGCTCCACCCATAGCAGGCTCGGTACCAGTACCAAACTCATCTATAAGCACTAGCGATTTATTGTCGCTATGGCGTAGGGTCATCTTCATGTTCAAAAGATGTGAGCTATAAGTACTCAAGTCGTTGTCGATAGACTGCTGGTCGCCAATATCAACAAATATTTTGTCAAAGACTCCCATTTGCGAATTTTCGCTCACGGGCACCATTAGCCCACACTGTAACATATATTGCAAAAGACCTACTGTCTTTAGACACACCGATTTACCACCTGCATTTGGCCCCGAAATAACTACAATATGCTTGTCGGGTGTTAGCTCGATATTAAGCGGAACAATATTGCGCCCCTCTCGCCTAAGCGATGCTTCGAGCAATGGGTGGCGGCCACTATAAATATATGATGCAGGACGATCTAGTAATTTTGGTTTAATTGCCGATTGATTCATTGCAAGGCGGCATTTTGCGCTCAACAAATCGATGCGAGCCAAAAACTCACCACCTGCCATAAGGTCGGGAATGTGTGGGCGCATACCATCGGTAAAGTGTGTTAGAATGCGCACCATCTCTCGGTGTTCGTCGCTCTC
The DNA here is from genome assembly GCA_964370235.1 of uncultured Rikenellaceae bacterium. Taxonomy (GTDB): domain Bacteria; phylum Bacteroidota; class Bacteroidia; order Bacteroidales; family Rikenellaceae; genus CAYJIL01. The sequence continues at coordinate 13,143 of CAYJIL010000018.1, forward strand.
TAGCTCCTTTATTACGTTGTTCATCTCTACCACCTCCATAGGCTCAACATAGGCAGTCTTGCCCGTTGCCGATTCGTCGTGAATGAGACCCTTAATCTTGCGCTTATTGGCTGCTAGAATAGGAATTACTGCACGCCCTTCACGCATAGATATTTGTGTGCCCTCCTCGACAACTCCTTCGGATATTGCAGAGCTCATAATGGCACGCAAACGGCGACCCACTTCTCGTTCTTTGCGGCGCAGGTCACTTCTAATTTGTGCTAGCTTAGGCGATGCATTATCTTTTATCTTGCCACTCTCGTCCATGATGGAGTTAATATCTCGCACCATTCCTTCGGGTATGTATATAACTTGTGCAATCTCTTTTAGCAGAGGATATTTGTCGCTATTTATAAAATAAGATCTAAGCGCAGTAATCGAAAGCAGTGCTTTTAGTAGCCTTGCCATTTCGGGAATCTCGATAAATGTACCATCGAGACGTAGACGCACCAAGAAATTATTTATATCGACATATCCACCTAGCGGAGCACTATCGTCCATGGTAATGGCTTGGTATAGTTCCTCTGTTAGAGATAATTCGTAGTCGATTTGCTCTTTGTTTGCCGAAAAGGTAATTTGCGAAGCCATCTCCTTGGCAAGTATCGATGTGCAATGCTCGCTAAGTGAGGCTCTTATGCGGTCGAAGCCCAATCTGCTCTCAAAGTCTGAAGGATATATCATAGTGGTAATTAATTCTCTTAGTCACAGTGCATAAACGATGCCTAGTGGTGATAAATTTTCGCAAAGATAATAAAATTTCTACCTTTGTGGCTAGTTACTATGTTTTATAAAGGTATGTCAAAAGATATTAAAAGCGTGCGTTTCCACACGTTAGGGTGTAAACTAAACTTTTCTGAAAGCTCTACACTTGCTCGTGAATTCGAGGAAGCAGGCTTTGCACGTGCACAAAAAGGGGATATTGCAGCCATCGAGGTGGTTAACACCTGCTCGGTTACAGATCAGTCAGATAAAAAGTGTCGAAATATAATTCGCCGAATCATAAAGAATAACCCCGAGGCTATTGTTGCCGTTACGGGGTGTTATGCACAGCTAAAAGCTACCGAGATTTCGGCAATCGAGGGTGTCGATATAGTGCTGGGTAATAGCGACAAAGGTTCGCTAGTAGATGCAGTGCGCTCGATGGCAGGTAGTGGTAAGAGTGCTACTACGTGTGAGGTGAGCGAGCTAACAGGTTTCTTTGCAGCCTTTTCGTCGGGCGATCGCACTCGTTCGTTCCTAAAGGTACAAGATGGCTGTGACTACAAGTGCTCATATTGCACAATTCCACTTGCTCGTGGTGCTAGCCGCAATATATCAATTGCAGAGATAGTGGCAGAGGCACAAAAAATTGCAGCATCTGGAGCACGCGAAATAGTATTAACGGGTGTTAACATTGGTGATTTTGGTCGTACAACGGGCGAAAATTTCATCGAGCTAATTACTGCGCTAGATAAAATAGAAGGAATAGAGCGATACCGCATCTCTTCTATCGAGCCAAATCTTTTGACCGACCAAGTGCTAGACTTTACAACCAACAGTGCAAAGTTTCAGCCACACTACCACATACCTCTACAATCGGGATCAGATGCAATTCTTGCGCTTATGCGCCGCCGATATAATACCACTACTTTTGCCGAGCGAATACAAAAAGTAAGAGCAAAAGACGGTGATACGTTCATTGGTATCGACGTTATTGTTGGTTTCCCGGGCGAGAGCGAGCAGGAGTTTGAGACAACATACAAACTGCTAGAGCAAATAGCACCATCATACCTGCACATATTTCCATACTCAGAACGTGCCAATACTCCTGCAATAGAGTTCGATGGCAAGGTATCCAAGCCTCAAAAAGACGAGCGAGTGCGTCGATTGTCAGAGCTTTCGGCAAAATTGCACCATGACTTTAGTGAGCGATTTATAGGCTCGGTTCGTCCTATGCTTGTTGAGGGTACAAAAAAGGGAGGTATTATGTTTGGACATACCGACAACTACCTGCGTGTAGAACTTCCATACCAAAAGGGCGTTGTTGGCAAGATTGTAGATGTGCGCATTACTGGCTTTGGCGAGGGTGCCGATATGGTTGGAGAATTGGTATAGCAATGAATATTAGCGAAAGATATATGAGCAGAGCTTTGCAGCTCGCACAGCTAGGGTGGGAATATGCCTCGCCCAATCCACTCGTGGGGGCTGTTGTAGTTGCACGAGGTCGCATAATTGGCGAGGGCTACCACAAAAAATGTGGGCAGGCTCACGCCGAAGTTAATGCCATTGCATCTATTCGCAACGAAGATCGCCATTTGCTTACCCAATCAACTATCTACGTTACTCTAGAGCCTTGTAGCCACTATGGCAAGACTCCACCATGCTCAAAATTAATTATCGATAGCGGTATTCCCAACGTAGTTGTTGGGGTGGTCGACCCTTTTGAGAGTGTGTCGGGTCGTGGCATTAAAATGTTACGTGATGCAGGATGCAGTGTTGAGGTAGGTGTGCTAGAGCAGGAGTGTCGAGAGATAAATCGCCACTTCTTTACATCGGTATGTAAAAATCGCCCCTTTGTAATGCTCAAATGGGCCGAGAGCCAAGATGGCTATATTGGGCTTAGCGACAAGTGTGTGTCGATAACAGGCAAAGCAACAAATGTGCTTTCGCACCGCTTGCGTAGCCGATTCGATGCCATAATGGTGGCAACAAATACTATACTTGTCGATGATAGCAGCCTAACTGTTCGTAGCTGGTATGGTAACGACCCACTACGTGTTATACTCGATCGCAATGGTCGCATAGCACAAAGTGCCAAAGTGCTATCGGATGGTCGCCCCACACTTGTCTTTACAGAGCAAAAATCTAATAAAAAGAACAATATTGAGTATATTAACATTGCTTTTGATGGTGATATGCTTGAAAATATACTAGTCGAGCTAAATAGACGAGGCATTAGATCTCTTATGGTCGAAGGGGGAGCAATGCTCCACCAGTCGTTTATTAACAGAGGGCTTTATGACCAAATATATCGCTATGTGGCAGACGATAGCTTTGCCAAGCGTGGTTTCGACCTATCAAAAGCAGTGGCCGCCCCAAATCTAGGAACGGCCACGCCAAATCATAAAGAATATATTGGTAGTGATACCCTATATTGCTATTAGTCGTTTGCTGCACTCTTGCCAGCTACATAGCCGCTAGAGAATGCTAGCTGAAGGTTGTAACCACCCGTTTGAGCATCAATATCGAGCAGTTCTCCAGCAATATACAATCCTTTTACTTTGTGTGAGTGCATAGTTTGTGGGTCAACCTCGTCTAGCGACACACCACCAGCAGTAACCACTGCCTCGTCATACGACCCATAATCTGTTACTTTATATTTGAGTGCTTTAAGCGTATTCACAATGCGATCAACGCCTTTGCTATCGCACAATGCTTTGGTTTTAATACCTGCTTGTGAGGCAACATCGCTGCATAGTGCTTTGGGCAAAAGTTTGCGAAGTAGCGAGCCATAATCTCTTGCTCCGCCCTCTTGCTCACGCTTACATCGTGCAAGGAGTTTTTCGTGTGAAAGTGCACTTTTTAGGTCAATTTCAACATCTACACGCTTGCCATCTATCATAGCATCTACTGCCAATCGGCTCACTTGCAAAGTGAGCGCACCCCCAATACCATAGTTAAAGAACTCTAGCTCTCCAAATCGGCTGTCGGACTTTTTATCGTCTATAAGTAGCGAAAGTTCAACATTTTTGAGCTTTAAACCAGTGAGTTGCTTTAGCTCTTTGCTGTTAATGCCTAGCGATACTAGCGATGGGCGAAGTGGCTCGATGTTGTGCCCCAAGTCGTGTGTAATATAATATCCATCGCCACTCGACCCTGTACGAGGGTATGATTTACCGCCCGTAGCTATAATCACACGGTCGGCAGGATAGTTTTTGTTATTGTCGGTGCTAACAGCACTAACTACATTGTTGTTAACTATAACTTTTTGTACTCGGCAATTATAAACAATTGTTACGCCTGCTCTGCGAGCCTGAGCAACCATTGCGTCGGCAACGTCCCATGCTTTGCCACTTGTAGGAAAAACACGGTTTCCACGCTCAACGGTTAAATCAACCCCCATCTCCTCAAATTTTTTGAGGGTCATTTGTGGGGTGAGTACATCGAGCGAGTGTTGCATAAACTCTGTTCCCGAAGCAATTTTTGAGCTAAATTCATCGCCCACATTTGTGAGATTACATCGCCCTTTGCCCGTGATTCTAATTTTGCGCCCACACTTCTCCATGCGCTCAAGTACAGTGACTTGTGCGCCATTCTCGGCAGCTGTTATTGCCGCCATAAGCCCTGCTGCACCGCCACCAATTACTACAATTTTCTTTTTCATGCTAGTAGCCCCAAGATTTCATTGCCTCAATTTGCTTGTAATCGGTCATATCTACCGACACTGGCACAACCGACACATAGCCATTTTTGATTGCCCACTCATCGGTATCGGTAGCATCGGGGTTTTCGTCAACAAATTCGCCCGTTAGCCAGTAGTAGTCTAGTCCTCGGCTATTGGTCTGTTTCTCGAAACTTTCTCGCCAAAATCCCATCGCATGGCGGCATAGGCGTATACCTTTGATCTGTTCTTCGGGAATTGATGGTATGTTAACATTAAGACAAATGTTTGGCTTGTTGTTCTTTGCAAGCAAATCTTCAATCACCATTTTACAATATTTTGCTGCCCCATCCATTGGTGCTTTGGTGTTGTGATCTATCATCGAAAAACCAATAGATGGTACACCACAAATTGCCCCTTCGGTTGCAGCACCCATAGTTCCCGAATATATAACGCTCATATTTGTGTTAGCACCATGGTTAATGCCCGAGAGCACAAGAGTTGGTGGCTCTTCCATGATGTAGTCCATCGCTATTTTTATGCAGTCGACAGGTGTGCCTTGGCAGGCATAAACGTCTATTGCATCGCTCTTTTTGATGCGACGCAAATATAGTGGGTTTGAGAGTGTTACAGAATGGGACATGCCCGACATCGAACTCTCTGGAGCAACAACCGTTACTTTGCCAAAGTGCGATGCAACCTGAATGAGTGTTCGCAATCCCTTGGCGTTAATACCGTCATCGTTTGTAACTAATATATTTTGTTTCATTTGCTTACCTACTTTAATAGAGTGTAATTTTTCTCAAAGATAATAATTTTTCGCTAGCCTTTTCGAAGCTACACAATTGATTATGCAAAAAAGAGAAACCCCAAAAGAGTCTGCATCTCTTTTGGGGTTATCTCCCTCCTTAAACTATTATTTGCTATTTGCTAGTAGCCTGGGTTTTGGATAAGTGCATTACTGCCCGAAATAGCATTCTCGGGAACTGGGAAGCGGCACTTGTTAATATCGTTGTGAGCTGTGTGTCCCCACCAATCTTCGGTGTGGAACATGCCCCATCTAATTAGGTCGGTGCGTCTGCGCCCTTCTGCCAAGAATTCGGTTCCCCACTCTTGAGCAAGGCGATACTTGTTTAGGTTTGCAGTAGTAACAGGGTCGGGGTCGTTACCACCCTCGAAGTTACGTGCTCTCACCTGATTAATTAAACCTGCTGCCTCGGCTAGGTTACCTTTGTTAAAGGCAATCTCGGCTAGCATATACTGCACCTCGGTTAGTCTAATCACTTGGTGATCTGATGCCCAACGCAACGAATTGTTCGATTGGTTTGGAATAGGTATCTTCACAGGGCGAATACCACTATTCTCTTCGCCAAACTGTACATCGGACTCTAGCTCAGACGGATCTTTGCCATAGTTAGGCGAGTTTTCTTGTGTTAGCTCAGAGAAACGAGCCACCTGATCTACAAAAACGAGCTGCTTGCCTGCATACTCTTGTGTACACATTGCTGGTGAACCATCGGGCAGAGTTTGTGCTCCGATAAGGAACATGCCATCATAATTTTCGCCACCCTCATAGGTGTATTGCTTTTTGCGAAGATCCTTTTCGTGGAATCTTGCAAATGGCATACCTATGTTAAAATCGTATAGCTCACCACCCGGTGTAAGCGATGGTTGCATATGGCTACCGTTCCAAGGTTGCCCTTGATCCATGCCAAATGCCTGAGGAGCAGAGTAGTGATAGAATACATTCCAGAACCAGTTATACTCTAGGTACTTAAACTCTGACGGAATACCCCAAAGCATCTCGTCCGAAGTACCGTTAGAGAATGCAAATGGTGCCTTCCAATCGTTTGCAAGTTCGTATTCGCCATAAATTCCAGCCATAATGTCCTTGCAAACTTGTTCTGCTTGGTCGTCTCGGTTTTCGTTAATATATACCTTTGCATTAAAGTAAAGCTGAGCAAGCATAGCCGCTGCCGAGCCTTGGTACATACCGCCATCGTTAAGTTTGCCCTTTGTGCGCTTGCTAAGGTTTGGGATAGCCTCTTTTAGCAGAGTTTCTATGTGCGCAAAGGTCTCTTTGTCGGTGCTACGAGGTATGTTTTCGCCCTCGTTCGATGTAAAGATTGGCATACCACCAAAGAAATCAAGTGCACGAATATAAAAATATGCTATCAAAGTATTAAGCTGGTTAATGTGCTCTGCCTTATCCTCTTCTGTTAGACCTACGGTTGTGTAGTCTAGGTTGCTAAGGTCATTTTTTGTGTCCAGAGCAAGTGCTACACCCATTGTTGCTCCTCGCCATGCTTCCCATACTCTGCCATCGGTAGGGCTCCAAGTGTGGTCGTTTAGCCTCACGTGGTCGCCACCATTATACCAGTGTGGTCCTTTGGTTGACGAAATAAATTGATCGGCAGACTCCTCGTTAATAACCCATCTGTCGTGTGCAACAAACCAGCGTGCGTGTGTAAATGGGCGATATAGAGCCGCAAGCACATCTGCTTCGCTTTTATAGAATGTTTGTACCGTTACCCTGTCATACCATATCTCGTCAAGATCTGTACATCCTCCCGCCGCAAATAGCAAGGATAGGGCTATAATTCCGTTTAATATCTTCTTTTTCATATACTCACTTTTTATTTTAAACCTAGAATGTTACCTGAAGACCCAAAAGATATGTAGTAGTCTCTGGATATACCGATCGCTCTTCGAAGCCCGGCTCAAGTCCGTTGATGTTTATCTCTGGATCGAAGCCCGAATAGCCTGTAATGCAGAATACATCACGTACAGTGGCATATACTCTAATGTTTTTAATGTAGTCGTTAATCTTCTTAGGTGCTATTGTGTAGCCCAGTGTAAGTGCATCGAGTTTAATGAAATCGCCCTTCTCTAGCCAGTAGCTAGAAAGCTCTTTGTCGCTTGTGATATTTTTTCTTTGATCTGAGTATGCTGTTGATAAAACGTTTTGCTCTTTAACGTTTGATAGGCCATAATACATGTCTGGCATATTGAACACATCGTAACCAACCCACGAGCGGAAGAATGCCGATAGATCTAGATTTTTCCACGTTACCGAGTTTTCCCAGCTCATCATAAGTTTTGGGATACCATTGCCTATGAATTTCTTATCTTCCATCTTCTTTTGGCTAGCAGGAATTGCTACGCCATCTTTGTTATAGACCATAAATTCGCCATCTTCGGTAAATCCAGCATGCTCCCAAATGTAAAATTGACCAATTGCCTCGCCCGGTGATAGTCGCACTGCATTGCCCGGAGAACCTGGTGCAGGGAATCCTTTTCTATCCCAATATGTTTGGCTACCCCAAAGAGAATTAAGAGTGTTTTTGTTGTGTGAGAAGCGAACAGTAGTAGTGTAGTTTAGCTCTGGCTTATTAACTACAACTCCCGTAAGTTCAAACTCATAACCACGATTGGTCATAGTACCAACATTCATAGTAGTTTTGTCGTGTACAGCAGGAGGAACCGATACCGAAATATCGTATATCATATTGTTACTCTTTCTGTTATACCAGTCAAATTTACCCGATATTCTGTTGTTTAAAAGCGAGAAGTCAACACCAATATTAAGTTCATCTTTGGTTTCCCATACTAGTGCTTCGTTAACATTGTTAGAAAGGCCATATGCCATAAACCATCCGCCTGCACCATACCACCAAGTGTCGGCACTGTACATACGTTGAGTTTTACCAGCGCCAAAGCCTTCGTTACCTGTGCGTCCCCAGCCTGCACGAACACGCAAGTCGTTTACCCACGATGTACCTTCCATGAATTTTTCGTTAGAGATGCGCCATCCTGCCGATACGGCTGGGAATAGTCCCCATCTATTTGCTTCGGCAAATTTAGACGAACCCTCATAACGTGCCGTAGCCGTTAGCATAAATCTATCGTCGTAGCTATAATTTGCACGACCAAAGAATGCGATAAGGCGAGTACGTGGGTTTTTCCATGAATCTAGGCTAGCACGACCTTCTGCTAGGAATGTACCGCTAGACATATCGTTCCATGTAACACCATCTACTGGGAAGTCTTGGTTAACAGCATTGAATCCATTGCCATTGAACTCTTGGAACGAATAACCAGCCATAATGCCTAGGTTGTGTTTGCCCCAAGTATTGTTGTAGTTATTAATCCAGTCTAGGGTAACATCGTTCCATGTGCCAAAAGTTTGCGATGCATAACCATCGACACCACTCTCGCGTGATGTTTTGTGTTGACGAGATCGCCAGTACACCGAATTGTCGGTATTATCTTTTGATGCTATCATCAGCTGAGTGTTCAGCTTGTCGGTAATATGGAGTTTTGCCGTAAAGCTAGCTTGTAGACGACGCTGGTGCTCTAGGTCATCGCTTAGGTTTACATCGGCAACAGGGTTGTAAAGATCATAACCACCTGTCCATACGTTATATCCTGTAAGATCTTCGGAGTTATATGGAGTTTGTGTAGGGTTAATCTTTAGTGCTTGATTAAAAATATCGTAGTTTGTTTTGTCGAGTCTAGCATCGGAGTATGCTATGTTTGCACCCAGCTCAAGTAAATCGTTTAGGGTTTTGAAATTCATGTTTATACGACCACCAATCTCTCTACGACCCGAGCTAATAGCTACACCTTCGCTATCGAGATAATTGAATGATGAGTATATATTAAATTTGTCGGTACCCCCTGTTAGAGATAGGTTGTGGCGATTGTTAAATGGAGTGCGTGTAACCTCTTCGAACCAGTCGGTGCTGTGTCCAAGGTCGGTTCCTTGTCCTAGCTCAACAAACTCTTCGGCAGAAAGTACGTCTGCACGGCGGCGAATACTCTCGGTAGACATTTCGGCGGTGTACTGCACTGTTGGAGGCCCTGCCTTGCCCGAACGAGTTGTAACCAGAATTACACCACCCGATGCACGTGTACCATAGATTGCTGCTGCCGATGCATCTTTAAGCACGTCAATAGAGAGGATATCCTCTCTAGGTATGCTATTAATATTGCCACCCGGCACACCATCTACAACGATAAGAGGCCCTTGGCTTGCATTTACCGAGTTGCTACCACGTAGCTGGAGCGATACGGTAGCATTGGGGTCGGTGCCTTGGCTTGAATTTATGCTCAAACCCGTAACTTTGCCCTGCATAGCCATTAGTGGCGATGTAGATGCACCCGGAATAAGATCTTTGTTTTTGATTGATGTAATAGAACTAGTAACTTCACGCTTTTGCATCGAGCCATAACCAACAACTACCACATCATCGGTTACTAGTGCATCGGTTTCGAGCCTAAAGTTGATAACGCTTTCGGCACCAACACGATGGCGGTTCTCTTTGTAGCCCATAAACGAGGCAACAAGTTCGTCGCCTTGGCTAGCTGCTAGGGTGTAATTACCGTCGGGGTCTGTAATCGCTCCCGAATCTGTACCTGCAATAACAACAGTTGCGCCAATAATGGGTGCACCCGATCCGTCAATCACCCTACCGGTGACTGTTACCTTTTGTTGCTTGCTTGGCTCATTTGTGGTGACATTTGTTGCATCATCTGTCATTGCTAGCGCAGGAGATGCAGAGGTTAGAGTTGCTAAAAGAAGCAATCTAGCCATGGAGTTGAATCTCTTCATAAGCTTAAGGTTTGAATTACTAGTTTATTATATTGCTTTTTTATTCTCTATAGAGAATAAATTTTTGAGCTCAAAAATTTATTGTAAAACCTATAACTACCAGAGGAAGGTGCGTGACAAAGCCACACAGTTATTCCACTGTTGTATATTTATTGCTTATAAAAATGTGTAAAAACTGAAAAGTTTGGTTGCGTTTGTTAGTTGTATTGCAAATGTATGTAATAATTTATTTCTATGCAACAGTTAATCGATAATAATTTGCATTTTATTGTATTTGAAACTAACGAATTAACATACGATATATGATTGTTTTGGTTGTAAGTAGTTGTATATTAGTTGTTTTGTAGGGTGTTGGTTTTAAGCGGGTAAAACAAAAAAAATATCATTTAAGCAAATTTTTATTGCTAGATAAAACTGGTTCAATTAAAAATATAGGCAAAACTATTGCTCAACTCTAGGTTTGTATGTGCTTGTGATTTACATTATAATGTATATCTTTGTTTTTGCCTTGATATTTTCTCTAATTACTCAAAAAATAGTTTTGTGTGATTAGGGTTCTTAGTATAATGAGTGACAAAGATTAACTTAAACTATATTTCAATTTTATGAGAAGACTATTTACTTTTGCGCTCTCGCTATTGACGGCAACGACCCTGTGTGCTCATCAGAGCCCCGATTCGGTTGCATATCCTCAATGGCAGAGTCAGTATGGCTATGGTAAGGGTATGATGCACCCTACATATAGCGTTTTACCCTACGCCTCGGTTGAGGATGTAGAGGAGCGAGATATTAAATCGTCGCCCTATTATCAATCGCTTAACGGAACTTGGAAATTTAACTGGGTGCGTGGTGTCGATAATCGTGTCAAAGATTTTTATGAGCCAAATCGTGATGTCTCTTACTGGGACGATATCACCGTGCCTGCAAGTTGGGAGACACAGGGTTTTGGTCTACCTATATATATAAACCAACAGTATGAGTGGCAAACGGTAAATCCAACACCACCTACTGTGCCTACCGACAGAAACGAAGTGGGTTCATATCGCAGAGAGTTTACAGTTCCTGCAGATTGGGATGGCCGTGATATTATTCTTTCGCTAGAGGGAGTAAAATCGTTCTACTATATTTGGGTTAATGGCCAGATGCTAGGTTATAGCACCGACTCCAAGACTGCAAGTGAGTGGGATATTACTTCGGTAGTAAAGCCGGGCGAGCAAAATACAATAGCACTAGAGGTATATCGTTGGAGTAGTGCTGCATATTTAGAGTGTCAAGACTTTTGGCGTTTGAGTGGTATCGAGCGTGATGTATTTATTTACTCTCTGCCAAAGAGTCACATTGCCGATTATAGTGTGATTGCCGATCTTGACAAGAGCAACTATTCAACAGGTCTTTTGTCTGTGAATGCTCAGTTGACAGGTGCAGGTGAGTTATCATATAGTCTAATTGACGAGGGTGGAGCAAAAATTGCTTCAAGCTCAATTAAAGCAAGCCAAGGCGAAACTGTAACTTTTGATCCAGTAGAGCTACCATCGGTTAAGCCATGGAGTGCCGAATATCCAAATCTATATACCTTTGTATTAGAACTAAAAGATGCAGCAGGTAAAACAACACAGATTACGGGTCAAAATATTGGCTTCCGAAGCATCGAGCTAAAGGGCGGCCAAGTGTTGGTGAATGGCAAGCCTGTATTATTTAAAGGTACAAACCGCCACGAGCACACACAAATGGGTCACTACGTAGACGAGGCTTCGATGATCGAAGATATTCGTTTAATGAAGCAGGCAAACATTAATGCTGTTCGTAACAGTCACTATCCTTGTGATAGACGCTGGTATGAGCTGTGTGATAAGTATGGTCTATATGTGGTAGATGAAGCAAATATCGAGAGTCACGGTATGGGTTATGGCGAAAAGAGTCTTGCAAAAGATAGCACATGGATGGGGGCACACCTATTCCGTATCGAGCGCATGTTCCACCGCTCAAAGAACAATACATCGGTAATATTCTGGTCTATGGGTAACGAAGCAGGCGATGGTGTTAACTTTGAGGAGGGCTACAAATGGCTTAAGAGCAAGGATAGCATTCGCCCAGTTCAGTACGAAAGAGTAGGGCTGAGACCACATACCGATATATACTGTCCTATGTATATGTCTATTGATGGAATGAAAAAATATCTTGACAGCAATCCTTATCGTCCAATCATTCAGTGTGAGTATGTACACGGTATGGGTAATAGTGTTGGTGGTATTGCCGATTATTGGGATCTTATCTATTCTCACCCAATGGCGCAAGGTGCGTTTATTTGGGATTGGGTAGACCAAACATTCGAAGAGGTAGACGAGAATGGTGTTAAATATATGGCATATGGTGGCGATTATGGCCCAAAGGGTACTCCGTCAGACAAAAACTTCTGTGTTAATGGTATGATTAGCTCAGATCGTAAGCCACACCCACACTACTACGAGGTAAAGGCAGTTTATCAAAATATCTTTGCTAACTATAAAGGTGAGAACAACGGCTTTTATGAGTTTATGGTAACAAATGGTTTCTTCTTTACCAACCTTAACCAATATACCCTAAAGTGGAACCTAGACGATGGTCGCAAAGGCAAGACACACACAAGTGGCGAAATGGTGCTTGATTGTGCGCCGGGCGATTCGGTATTGGTTAAAATTCCGGTTGAAGATAAATCTGCTTTCCGCAACCAAATCTTTGTTAACCTAAGTTGGGAGCAATCAAACAACACCCAAATGATTCCTGCTGGCTACCAAGTTGCGCAACACCAAGCAGTAATTGAGCTTAAACCAGAGCCAATCGAGATTAAGGCGAGTGGTTCGAGACTAAAGATCGATCGCATTACGCACACTATTGCTAATAATGTAACTTCGCTACGTTTCGACCCTGTTACAGGTGCTCCTGTTTCGTATCGTTACGAGGGCAACGAGTTCTTGACAGAACCTATGGCATATGATTTCTATCGTCCTGCTACCGATAACGATTTGCGTGATGCAAGAGGTACTGCACGATGGAAAGAGGCAGGTCTTGATTCTATAAACCAAAAAATGCTATCATATAACTACGATATAACAAAAGGTAATGCCTACATTACTATTCGTAGCGAGATTAGCAATCGCAAAGGCGAAAAGGTGTTTGATGTCGAGACTCTATATACGCTTAGAGTAACTGGTGAGCTAGAGGTTGATAGCAAGGTTGTGCCTAATAACGACATAGTTAAGTCGGTAGCAAGGGTTGGCTTAAAGCTAGTTATGCCGGGTGCATTCTCACAAGTTGCCTACCTAGGTCGTGATATCGAGACTTATAGCGACCGTGGTCGTGCTGGCAAAATCTCTTATAACGAGATAAGTGTTACCGATATGTATCACAACTATGTAGTACCTCAAACTTCGGGTAATCGCATGGATACTCGTTGGGCAGTGCTAAGAGACAGGTCTAATACAGGTTTGCTTATGCGCTCAACCGAGCCTTTCCAGTTCTCGGCTTATGAGTATGACGATCGTTTGCTCGACAAGGCTAGACACCAAAACGAAATTACACCAAGCGGTAAGACAACACTTCACCTCGATTCGCAGCAATCGGGTATTGGTACTGCAACTTGTGGTCCGGGTGTGTTAACCGAATATTGTGTAACCGTTGAACCTTGGAGTTTCAAGTTTAGCTTCCTTCCTTTCGTTGGTAGCGAAATAATAGGCATGCTTTAATTAGATTACAAAAGTGTTACACTTTTGGTCAAATTTTATTGCAATTCGGAATTGTTTTGACAGTTGGTAACCCGTTTAAAAAACAGCTTTTACCAACTGTTATTCAAATAACACAGATTGAGTGTTATATATTTTCTATTTACTAGGCTGTATTGTTAAATTTATAACTAGTTTTTTTACAAATACAAGAAAAAAGATCAAATTATTACTTTTTGTGCTCTAAAAACGTCAGAAAATAATTTAATGTTGTATCTTTGTTTTCGCTTAGTAGTGGACTATGTTGAAACTAAATATTAATTAAAAAATAAGTACTAATTAAAAACAAGTGTTTTTACTATGAAAAAACTATTTGCAATCTTCGCAGTTGTTGGCGCATTGACTCTATCGACTGCAACAGTATTCGCTCAAGGTGCAACAACAGCACAAACTGAGCAGGCGACTAACGCTGAAACTGATGTTGAAGGCGAAGCTCTTCACCAAGTAATGAAGGATAAATTCCTTGATGGTGGTGCTGAGTGGATGGCTCCACTTCTACTTTGTTTGGTTCTAGGTCTATCGATCGTTATCGAGCGTATTATCTACCTTAACCTTTCAACAACTAACACAAAGAAGCTTCTTAAGAAAGTTGAGGACGCAATCAACTCAGGTGGTATCGAGGCAGCTAAGACTGTATGTCGTAACACAAGAGGTCCTGTAGCAAGTATCTTCTACCAAGGTCTTGATCGTTACGATGAGGGTATCGACGTAGTAGAGAAATCTGTAGTTTCTTACGGTTCTGTACAAATGGGTATGCTAGAGAGCGGTCTTTCTTGGATTTCTCTTTTCATCGCTATCGCACCGATGCTTGGTTTCATGGGTACAGTAGTAGGTATGATCGCAGCATTCGACTCTATTCAGGTTCAAGGTGACGTTTCTCCAACAGCAGTAGCAGGTGGTATCAAGGTTGCCCTTCTAACAACTGTAGGTGGTCTTATCGTAGCGGTTATTCTTCAGCTATTCTACAACTACCTAATTTCTAAGATTGATAGCCTAGTTCTTACTATGGAAGACGCTTCTATCTCTCTAATTGACATTATCACTAAGTTCAACAAAAAGAAATAATTAAAACTATGAAGTATCTTGCAATAATCAGATACCTTCTGTTGGCTATTTCAACTATCGTTGTGGTTGCGTTCTTTGCACAAGGACAAGTCGCAGACGATGTTAGTTATATGTTGAACTGGGCTTACCTAATGCTAGGACTTTCTGTTGTAGCTGTGGTTCTATTGCCATTGTTCAATGTGCTTAAAAACCCAACAGGGGCACTTCGCTCTATGATCGGACTAGCGGTCATTGCGGTAATCGTTCTTATCGCTTACGGAGCGTCAGATGCAACACCTATTACTACACCTTCAGCTGTTTATGATGATCCAGCGATACTAAAGTTTAGCGACACAGGTCTTTATACTACTTATGCTATTCTAGCTGCTGCTTTTGTTAGCATTCTAGTTGCTGAGGTATCGAACATATTTAAATAGTCAATGTTGGTGGTTTCACTTACATAAAACACTGATAATTAATGGCTAAAAGAAACATACCTGAGATTAATGCAGGCTCTATGGCTGACATCGCCTTCTTGCTTCTGATCTTCTTCCTAGTTTCTACGACTATGAACGTTGATTCAGGAATCCAGCGTATCCTACCGCCGCTTTCAGATGCAGAGCAGCAACAGGATGCCGAGGTGAACGAGAGGAACATTATGATGGTGATGGTAAACCAGCGCAACGACCTGCTGATTAACATGAAGGAGCAGATTCCACTTTCGGAACTGACAGCTCGTGCTAAGGAGTTCATTATGAACCCAACGAACTCTTCTGATCTTCCAGAGAAGGATATCGTCAACATTGAATTGATTGGTGATTTCCCAGTAAGTAAAGGTGTTATCTCACTACAAAATCAGCGTCCAACTAGCTACGAAATGTACATCAAAGTACAGAATGAGCTAACGAGAGCGTTTAACGAGGTTAAGAATGATCTATCAATCGAGAAGTTTGGTGTAGCATTCGAAGACCTTAAAGACGAGGCTCAAAAAGATGCGATTAATAAGGCGATACCACTTAGAATTTCAGAGGCAGAACCACGTAAATAGGAGGATATTATATGGCAGTAATGAAAAAAAAGGGTGGTAAAGAACTTCCACCAGTATCAACAGCATCGCTTCCCGATATCGTCTTCATGCTTCTATTCTTCTTCATGGTTACAACAACTATGCGAGAGGTAGAGCTTAAAGTACAGGTTCGTCTACCTGAAGCGACTGAGATACAAAAACTAGAGAAGAAATCACTAGTTAGTTTCATCTACGTAGGTGCGCCTACTAGAAACTTG
Source organism: uncultured Rikenellaceae bacterium (assembly GCA_964370235.1). GTDB lineage: Bacteria > Bacteroidota > Bacteroidia > Bacteroidales > Rikenellaceae > CAYJIL01. The sequence continues at coordinate 29,242 of CAYJIL010000018.1, forward strand.
ATTAAGAAGATGGGTGACCGTCCTCGTATTCAGCTAAACGATGATTTCGCATCAGAGAAAGATATTCTTGACTTTGTTGCAGCAGAGCGCGATAAGCTAAGTGAGGCAGATCGTAATGCTATGACTATAAGTCTAAAAGTACACCGTGATGTTCAGATGGGACAGGTGGCAGATATTAAGCAAGAGCTTAGAAAAGCTAATGCACTTAAGATCAGCTACACAGCTCAAAAGACTTCTGGTTACGATAGCTAGTATCTTATAACATTAAAAGAGCCCCGAACAATATTGTTTGGGGCTCTTTAGTTTATTAAATATATAATGCTTATAATAATAAAATTGATAAAAAATTGTATATCTATTTATTTTTTTTGTATTATTTGATTATATTTGCCCTAATGAAGTTTTTGTGTACTTATACACCTAAAGCAAGTACTATACATTAGCTAATTGGCACGACTAAATTAATTAATAACCTAATATTTTTTTACATGAGAGTATTACTAATATTTGCGGCTGCACTAGGGTTTACTTGTAGCCTTCAAGCTCAAACAAAGGCAGAAGTTCAAGACAAGTACACAGCTGCTGCTGAGCTTTACAAAGCTAAGAACTATTCAGAGGCAATTCCTCTTTTTGAGGAGACACTTACAATGTGTGAGACTGCCGAGGATGATGTTGAGTCAATTCAAAAGAGTACAGCTAAGCTAGCTGCTGACGCTTATCTACGTGCTGGTGCTACTGCTGCTAAGAACAAGCAGTTTGAGCAAGCTATCGATTTCCTTTCAAAGAGCTCGGACGTTGCTGGTGCCGAGAACTACATGACTCGTAACCGTGCTGAGGGTATGATCTCTAAGGTTTACGAAGTAATGGGTAACACTCTAATTTCTGAGAACGAAGATTACGCAGGTGCTGCTGCACTTTATATGCAAGGTATCGAGCGTAACAAAAGAAATACAGATCTTATGACTCTTGCTGGTCAGTGTTATGCTAAGAGTGGTGACATGGCTAAGGCAGAAGAGCTTTACAAGCAAGTTATCGATCTAGGTGCTTCTAACTCTAAGTACGCTCCTGCTGCTGCTAAGGCTAAGGATGCTTATGCAACAGATATGCTTTCAACTTCTATCGAGGATGCTAAGAATGGCAAGTACGACGAGGTTAAGGCTACTGTAGACAAAGTATTCGAAATTGCACCAGGTAACGGAACTGCATACATGATCCTTCTACAAGCTGCTAACGTTGCTAAGAAGTATGATGATATCGTTTCTATCAGTGCCGATGCAATCGCTGCACAGTCAGACGCAGAAGGCAAGTCTAACGCATCTATGATCGTTGGTGCTGCATACCAAAACAAAGGCGACAAGGCAAAAGCAATTGCTGCTTACCAAGCGGTAACTGTTGGTCCTAACGTAGCTGCTGCTAAAGGTGCTGTTGCAGAGCTTTCGAAGTAATCGTTAAAGCAACCAAATATAAAATACTCCCAAGTGCTAGCGTAGCACTTGGGAGTATTTTGTTTATATTACATACACTGCGCTTGGCAGCTCAATTGTCGTTATAGGTTCATAATCCTAGCCGATGATGGCAATAGTGTATTATATC
>CAYJIL010000019.1:0-29507 GCA_964370235.1 uncultured Rikenellaceae bacterium
CTGTCATTTCTATGGAAATCGGCAACCGAAAAGACCTCAAAAGGGCCAGCAAAATCGAGTACCTCGACACCATCAAAGAGCATAATTCCAACAGATATTCTCTTGTCGTTCGCTGGTTTAGTGCTATTTTGCGCCATCGATGTAACAGTCATTAAACATAGAGCTACAAGGGTGAAGGCAACTCACATAATCTTAATTTTGTTTTTCATTGCATTATAATTTTTTAATGTTTTTTATCTTTAGCTGTTTATATAGGATTAGCGAAGCAACTATCGCTGTTGTTACCTCTGCAAATGGTATCGAGAGCCACACACCATCAAGATCGAACAAAAGTGGCAGGGTGTAAACCCCAAGCGAGATGAGCACCGCACCACGAAGTGCCGAAACCACAACCGAACGTTTGGCATCGCCAATGGCGGTGAATAGACTCGAAATAGCAATATTAGTACCACTAAATAGCGTAGCAAAGGCTACAATCTTTGCTCCTGCTGTGGCAATTGCCACGGCTGCACTATCTTCTGCCGTAAAGAATGGCGAGATAAGAGTTTGAGCACCCAAGAATAAAACCCCAAAGGCAATTACACCAATAAGCGAATTTACAACAATATTAGCACGCACAATGGCTATCATACGCCTAAAATTACGAGCTCCATAGCAGTAGGAAACTACGGGTACAAGCCCATTTGACACCCCCACAAAGATTAGTATCGAGGTAATTAATATATAGTTTACAGTGGCAAATGCCGCCACACCTTCGCTTCCCACATACTTCATCATTGCAATGTTAAATATGAGTTGGGTAACACCTGCCGAAATTTCGGATACACCTTCCGAAGAGCCATTATACGCCATACGACCAAGCAGTCGCCAGCCAAATTTACCCTTGCGTAGGGTAATTCCCAATTTGGGTTTTAGCATAAAGTATAAAGATGCAACGGCAGTTAGGGTAAATGCCGAACCAGTGGCAAGAGCCGCTCCAAACACTCCCATTCCAAGTTTAGCAATAAGGATATAGTCAAGCACAATATTAAGTACCACAGTTGTAGCTATGAGCACCAATCCGTGAATTGGTTTGCCAACAGCTCGCAGGTAGTAATCACCCATAAAGGTAGTCGCAATAGCAGGCATAAAGAGCGATAGGGTACGTAGATACTCGGAGCAGAGTGCCACAATCGAGTCATCGGCACCCATCGCAATGGATATAGGAGTGGCAAATGGTACAAAAAGCAGTGTTGCAACTATTGTCGCAAACAGTAGAAATAGGAATGATGTACGAAGTGCATTGTTCGCTCTTTGTAGATCGCCTGCACCTTGGCTCATTCCCATAACGGTGAGCGCACCAACACCAACCACCACACACACAGCAATGATTGCCGAGTAGGTAGGCATAACGATATTAACCGCTGCCAAAGCATCGGAGCCTACAAAGCGACCGATAAACATACCATCGATAATGGTTTGTACTCCTGCCAAGAGCATTCCCAAAGCCCCTGGTAGCCCAAATTTAACAATAAGCTTTGTGATACTTGCCGATGCAAAATCACGCTGCTCGGCATTTGAAGATAGATGTTCCATAAAAGTAATTATAACTATTCGAGTGCAAAGATACCGCCTTTTATATTCTTAAATAATAATTATAATGGAGTATTATTGTGTAGAATTGGAATAATAGTTATTTTTGTACAGTTATGGAGGATATAGGATATAGAGTTGAAACATTAGATGCTGCCAAGTTGCAAAGTATAGAGATGTTCATGGGAACATTCTCTATATTTAAGTGTGTTAAGGGTGTGGCAACAATAGAGAAAGATGAGAAGGAGTACCTCTTCGAGAGCGGGCAACATATTGTAATTTTTGAGGCAACGCCCTTGCGCTTTTGTCGCTGGAGCGATGACATAGAGGTTGTGCAGTGTGAGATTGGCTCTCCGTTAGCATATGAATTAGAGCCATATATGAGCAATAAGGTGTGGCTTGCCTTGTACTCAAATAACCCTTCGATATGCTCAAGAGCCGAGCTAAAGATGCTAGATGAAGTTTTTGCTCATCTGCTTATTCTGCACAGTATCGATAATATGGAGATGCGAGGGCATCTGGTAAGAAACACAATAGTTAACTATTCTTTGATACTGTATAACATTATACTTTTACATAGCGACCCAAAGGATATTGTAGAAGATATAAGCTCTTCGCACACAAGCACAATTATTGATCGTTTTTTCTATTTGTGTAGCCAATATCATACCAAAGAGCGAAAGGTGGCATTCTATGTAGACAAACTAAATATCTCGCAACGCCATCTCTATAATCTAACACTATCGTCATTAAAACTCACTCCAAAACAGGTTTTAGATAGCTATATCATTGGTACAATTAAGAAACTGTTGCTCACCACAACTCTCTCGATACAGCAAATCGCCGAAACATTAGAGTTTGCCGATCAGTCAACCTTGCGACAATTCTTTTTTAGAGGTGTTGGAATATCGCCACGAGAGTATAGGCGTAAGAATAGATAATAGTTACTTTGGAATAGCAAACTTTTACCGAACATTAAGATAAGCAACTTTACTAATAATTATTTTCATGTAATATTCCTCACAAGACTCATTGATGCAATGAGGAATTTAGTGCTACATGCCTACATTTTATTACACCAGTCTTAGCATTAACAAACACTCTATTTCTTGTTTATTCTACTGTTTTAATTCTCACTGCATAAATTCTTACAAAGCACTAATTATAAAAATTTCTTTTTATTTACGACATACACTTATTGCCATAAAAAAATTATCTTTACCACCCATAAATAATTACAACACGATATGAAATACTATATACTCTCTATTTTGGCAATATTGATAAACACCATCTGCTGCGCACAAAACAGAGTTGCACTAATACAGTCTGAGCTAGCATGGGGTAATACACAAAAGAATATTACACATTTTAGCAAAAAAATAAAAAATATAGACAGCTGCGACCTTATAATTCTTCCAGAGCTTTTTACCTCGGGTTGCGATATGCGCAAGGTAGATAAACAAGAAAAGATTGAGCTAAAAGATGATGTTGCCTCAAAGTACACAAAAACCATAAAAGTAATGCGTAGGTGGGCAAAAGGCTCGGGTGCTGTTATTGTTGGTTCTGTAATATATAAGCAAGACGACAAGTACTATAATCGCCTGCTTGCTGTATATCCCTCGGGCGAGTTCCTACACTACGACAAACATAATTGTTTCAAGAAAGGGAGCTTTACGCCCGGTAGCGACCACCTAGTTATCGAGGTAAATTCACATCGCTATGCTACATATATATGCTATGATTTGCGCAATGGTGAATGGTCAAAAAATGACGGTAGGTATGACAGTGCCATATATATTGCCAATTGGCCAAAGTCTCGACATAGCGACTGGCAGCAGTTACTCAAAGAGAGAGCTATCGAAAACAGTGCACACATTATTGCCGTTAACTGCACGGGCACAGATTTTGCAGGCAAGCAGTATGTGGGCGGTAGCCGTGTTGTAGCACCCAACGGAAGCACTATATCGGAGGCTACGCCACAAAAAGAAGATATAGTAATTGTTGAATACTAGGATAATATTCTGAGTAACTAACATTTATGATTAGCTACGCCAAATTGGCTTACTAATTATTTGGAAATAGTAAAATTAATATATTACTTTGCCCTCTGTAAGTGGTTTCGCTTGGCTAGTAACTAGCCTTTAGAATTAAAAGGGAACTAGGTGTAAATCCTAGACAGTTCCCGCTGCTGTAAGTCCATCTTCGTATTACGAAGATATTGCTTTAACTCCATATTTGTCACTGGCACCGTGTGTGCTGGGAAGACTGTTAAAGCAAGGATAAGTCAGAAGACCTGCCTTTTACACAATTTATTTTTGACGGCTTTCGGGTAAAAAGTCATCGAATTGTGTTATTTGGGCATCTTCTACCTATTTAGAATAATCCTATTTAATCTTTTCTGAATCAATATCCGTAGCTCGTCATTTAACTAATTTACATTAAGTAAAATGAAGAGCAAAAAAACAATTCTTTCATCTATTGCTATTTGGGGCATAGTAGCCTCTTATGCGCAAGAGAGAGACACCATCGCAAAATCAATTAATGTTGGCGATGTGTATGTAACAACAGCAGGCACGCCACACTCGTTGGCAGATAGCCCTGTTCCTATTTCTGTAATTAATGCAGACCAACTACGACAAGCAAATATTTTTTCGCTAGAAGATGCTCTAGTAAAGCTTTCGCCGTCAATTTCGACAATGACAAACGGAATGGGCACAACCGTTTCGTATAATGGGCTTAACGATAGCTACTTTGTATTTTTATTAAATGGTAAGCGCATGGATGGTGACAATGCCATGGCACGCATCGACTTTAGCAACGTAGCACGAATAGAGATGCTATCGGGTGCATCGTCGGTATTGTATGGCACAAATGCTATTGGCGGAGTTATAAATATTATTACAAATAGTGGCACTGGTAGCCAAGATGGTATCTCGGGAGCGGTCAAAAGCCAGATTAGTAGCCACGATCGCTTTAGAAGCACAGCAAGTGTAAACATAAAAGAAGGAAAACTACTATCTTCGACTAGCTATAACCGTAACGAGTCGGGTGGTTGGCAGCTTAACGAATACGAAGTGGCGTCGAGTGGCGAAAATGAAGGCGAACTTGTTAAGACAGACAAAATTGCCTCTACGGGCTTTACGAGCAACACCATATCACAAGATTTTCAGTTTTTGCTAAATAATAGGCTATCATTTAACGCTAGCGGATCGTACTACCACAACCTAACAGATCGCCCCTATGCTGCATATAATTACAACTTACACCACGAGAGTTACACCTACTCTTTGGGCGGTGTTTATATGCTAAACAATAGAGACAAAATAGAACTTGATTACTTTAGCGACAACTATCGCTCCTCATATAGCTATCTAAAGGATTATAGCAGAGACGAGGCTTTAAAGGGCGATTTGGTTATGCGCAAAAAGACCAATTTTCATAACGTAAATGCAAAGTCGTTGCTACACTTTGGCGACAACCAAACACTATATTCGGGAATAGAGTACACTGCAAACAGTTTATCTAGCGTTTCAGACGACCTAGAGAATAAGAGTGCATACACACTAGCTATTTACTCACAATATGAGGTAGAGCTGCTAGAGAATCTCTCGGCAGTGGCAGGTTTTCGATTCCTTAACCACGAAACATTTAATAGCCATGCTACATACCATGCATCGGCTCGCTATGGGGTGGGTGGCTTCAACTTTAGAGCATCCTACTCTACTGGCTTTAGAACACCTACACTTACAGAACTGCATGCACAAAAGGTAACATCATCGCTCGACAAACTCTCACTTGCCAATATTAACCTACGCCCCGAGACTAGCAATTACTTTTCGCTAAATGCCGAGTATAGTAACAAATGGCTAGGGGTATCGGTAACAGGATTTAACAACAATCTTCAAAACATGATTGTATACCAAACTATTGCAAGCGGACAAGAGGCCGAACAGGAGTATGGATACAGCGAAGTTGTACGCCGTGAAAACATTGCCAAGGCACGTGTTAGGGGTATAAGTACATCGGTATCACTATCGCCGGGTTATGGTTTTCGCTTTAGTGGTGGCTACACATTCCTAGATACCAAAGATTTTGAGACCAGCGAGCCTATCGACAAAAGCATTAGCGATGTATATACCATAGATGCCAATTGGGAGCACAGGTGGAGTGACTACAAACTAGATATAGGGGTTAATGGACGCATAAGTAGCGAGAGATATTCGGTAACCTATGGCTATGCTCCCAAATACCAACTTTGGGATTTGGTAACAACACACTCACTATACTTTGACAAGATAACACTAGTGCCTAGCATTGGTATAGAGAATATACTAGACTTTGTAGACGATAGACCATACAATAGCAACTACGCTACCCTATCGCCCGGAAGAACAATTTTTGCATCACTTGCTATAAGATTTTAAAACTACAAAACCATTATGAAAAGATTTTTTACGCTACTACTGCTATCGATAATGACTATTTGTGCCAATGCACAAAAGGTAAATTTTACAAAAAAAGAGCTTGTAATCGAAAAAGGCGACAAGCTAGCCATACTAATGGTGCATTTTGGCACTACAAATGACGTGGCACGTGCCAAAACCTATGACACGATAAACACCGAAGTGCAAAAAGAGTTTAAAAATGCAACTGTTACACAAGCATATAGCTCACGCATCATTATTAAAATTCTAAAAGAAAGAGGAATTGATTTTAACACACCACTAGAGATGCTAGAAGAATTACAGCTAGATGGCTACACCCATGTTGTTGTACAGCCTACACACATAATAGACGGTGTAGAGATGGAGTCGCTTAGACGTGATGTAGAGAGTGTAGCTAATAAGTTTAAAGAGGTGCGACTAGGCAGGCCACTTTTGTACACTCCAGAGGATTACACCCTTACTATTGATGCACTAAAAGACGAAGTAAAAACCACAAGCGATGCTACTCTGCTCGTGGGACATGGTACATATGAAGCTATTACATCATCTTATGCCATGGTAGATTATATGCTAAAGCTAGATGGCGACACAAGCTGGTCGGTAGCAACAATAGAGGGTTACCCTACATTTGACCAAGGTGTTAGCATGCTAGAGAGAGCAAATGCCAAAAGTGTTACTCTTGTGCCATTTATGTTTGTTGCTGGCGAGCATGCCAAAAATGACATTAAAGGAGAGTGGAAAGAGGAGCTAGAGAAAAAAGGATATAAGGTAGATGTAGTGATGAAGGGTATGGGCGAAAACCAAGAGGTTCGCAAAATATTTATCGATCACATCAAATTTGCGATGGATAACATCCACCTTGATATTATGAAAAAGAAGGAACAATATGCAAAGTAGCAGTTCGACACAAAAACTTGGGAAGATGAAAAAAGGAAAGATAGTAGTTGTTGGCATAGGGCCCGGCAGCCACGAAGATATAACAGCAGCGGCACTTAATACATTCTCGGAGTGCGATGTGGTGATAGGATATAAATACTATTTTAGGTTTATCAAACACCTAATAAGAGAGGGTGTAGAGTGTATTGACACAGGCATGCGACAAGAACAAGCACGTGCCCAGCAAGCATTCGAGTATGCAAAAGCGGGCAAAAGCGTAGTTGTCATTAGCTCGGGCGATGCAAACATATATGGTATGTCGCCACTTATTTGGGAGATGAAGGAGCACGAAGGCTCAGATATAGATATAGAGGTAGTTGCAGGTATTAGCGCCTTTCAAAAGGCTGCTGCACTGCTTGGTGCACCTATTGGTCACGATTTTTGTGTTATATCAATGTCTGATCTTATGACCTCGTGGGAGCGTATCGAACGCCGCATAGAGGCAGCAGCTATTGGCGATTTTGTTACCGCAATATACAATCCCAAGAGCAATGGCCGTTACTGGCAGCTACACCGCCTAAAGGAGATATTTTTAAAGCATCGTGAACCATCTACACCAGTGGGTTTTGTGCGTCAAGCAGGCAGAGACGAGCAGAGCATACACACCTCGACACTAGCAGAGTTTAACCCCGAAGATGTAGATATGTTTACCATCGTTATTATTGGTAACTCGCAAAGCCGCCTAATTGGCGACAGTAAGATATTGACCCCTCGTGGCTACTACAACTCTAGCGAAGATAATACAAAGAGCATAGGTCAAAAAATTATGAGCGAGAGCTTTGCCACAATTGCAGCAGAGCTAAGCTCTAGCAACATAGAGCTAGGCCACAAATGGGCACTCTTGCATGCCATACACACAAGTGCCGATTTTGATATGGAGAATATATTATATAGCGATAGTGGCAGCGTAGAACTTATACACAAGAATATCGTTAGCGGCAAGATAAAGCATATTGTAACAGATGTTTCGATGGCACTTTCGGGAATACGCAAAGCTGCGCTCCAAAGGTATGGTATTCAGGCGCACTGTATGCTATACGATGACGAGGCAATCGCCATGGCTACCGAGCTAGGTATTACACGCTCACAAGCAGGCATTAGAGTGGCAGCAAGCCGCTACCCCGATGCACTATTTGTGTTTGGGAATGCCCCAACTGCACTTATAGAGCTATGCTCTCTTATGCGCAAGGGCAAGGCATCGCCTAGCGGAATTATTGCAGCACCCGTAGGTTTTGTTAATGTTAAAGAGTCGAAATACATGGTCAAAAGCTTTGCCTTAACACCCAAGCTAATTATCGAGGGTCGCAAGGGGGGTAGCAATCTTGCAGCTACACTCACAAACGCTATACTCTCGTTTGAGGATGCCGAGGATATGAAACCGGGTAGAGATCTATAAAATATAGGGTATGAAATTTTATGTTGTTGGTATAGATGATAACTCATCGCCTAGCCTAGGGGCTCGGGTGATGAGTATTATTGCTTGTAGTAAGGTATTTACGGGAGGGGCACGCCACTACGAGATAGTAAAGCATTTGCTGCCACCAAACCACAAGTGGATAAATATCACACCGCCTATGTCATCGCTATTTGAGCAGTATAGCCAACACAGTAGCATTGTGGCATTTGCATCTGGCGATCCGCTTTTCTATGGCTTTGCATCAACCATACAAAGGCTATGCCCAAAGGCACAAATTGAGGTTTTCTCACACTTTAATTCGCTGCAACAGCTAGCACACACAGCGCTAATACCCTATCACAATATGCACACGGTGTCGCTAACGGGGCGCAACTGGCATATGTTTGACCAGAGCCTAATTAGGGGCGAGAGCATGATAGGTATACTAACAGATAATAGCAAGCACACACCTAGGTTAATTGCTCAAAGAATGGTAGATTATGGCTATACCAACTACACAATTACAGTGGGAGAATTACTTGGCAACCAACACAAAGAGAGGGTACAAACCCTAACAGTTGCAGAGGTAGCGAGCAAAGATTTTAGCTATCCCAACAATATGATTCTACAAAAAACCAAGGATAGGCTACAACCTTTTGGCATAGCAGATAGCGAGTTTATGCACCTAGATGGGCGAGAGAAGATGATTACCAAAAAGGCTATTCGCCTTGCTAGCCTGTCGGAACTAAACCTTGCACAAAGTAGCGTAATGTGGGATATTGGCTTTTGTACGGGTTCGGTATCAATTGAAGCAAAGCTACGGTTTGCACACCTAGTGGTGCACTCGTTTGAGGTTAGGCATGAGTGTCAAGAGATTATCGACTACAACACAAAAAAGTTTGGAGCAGTGGGCATAAACTCCCATATAGGAGACTTTTTAACACAAGATATAAGTGCGCTACCAGTGCCCGATGCAGTATTTATAGGGGGGCACGGAGGCAAACTTTCACAAATTGTTAAAAAGTGCTCAAGTATAATGAACCCCAAGGCTGTAATCGTCTTTAACTCGGTTACGCTAGATAGCCACGATGCCTTTTTAGAGGCTATAAAAGAGAACTCTTTAACACTAGAGAGTAGCTATCAAATAAAGGTAGATGATTATAATAGTATAACAATAATAAAAGCAGTAAAGTAGTGGAGGCAACTAAAGCAATAATATTGAGCTCGAAAGAGGGTATCGAAATAGCTCGCACAATTCAAAAAGAGATTGGCGATGCCAAAATAGTATCTATACACGAGCACGAGGGGGCAACCAAGGTAGACTCTATTGGAGAGTGGGTAGCAGCAAATTTTGGTAGCCACAAGGCACTTATATTTATCTCCTCGACAGGCATAGCCGTTAGAGCTATTGCACCTTGCATTGGCGATAAATATAATGACCCAGCAGTTATATCGGTGGATATGTCGCAAAGGTTTGTGGTTTCGATTTTGGCAGGGCACATTGGAGGGGCAAACACGCTAACTAATGAGGTAGCACACATACTTGGTGCAACACCAGTTGTTACAACACGTAGCGATGCACAGCAGCTATGGGCACTTGACACACTTGCACAAAAATTTGGCTGGGCTGTAAGTAGCAATAAGATGAATAGCCAAATAGCTAGTTTTGTGGGTGGTGAGCCTTGCGCCCTACTTCTTGAAACTAGAGACAAAGGTTGCGATTATTTAGAGAGTAGCCGCCCTGCCCACGTAGATATATATTATAGGTTCGAAGATATTGACACCTCTAAATATAAATTACTCATAAGCGTTTCACCTCGTATATTTAGTTGCGATATTGCCACTATACAATACCACCCAAAGGTACTTGCCTTGGGTGTAGGTTGTCGCAAAGATTGCCCTAGCCAAGGTATTGCAGAGCATATAGCCTCTGAGCTAACAAAGGGCGCTATTTCGCCTCTTTCGATAAGGAGCATTAGCACAATAGAGTTAAAAAAGGATGAGCCACTAATGGGCGAACTTGCCACATACTTTGGCGTGGGTTGCGAGATTTTCTCGTCACAAGAGCTAGCCTCGATTACCACCCCAAACCCATCTGCTAAGGTAGAGGAGGTAACTGGCTCGTGCTCTGTTAGCGAGGCATCGGCAATAGCTAGTACAAGCTATGGAGAGCTACTTATAGAGAAGAGAAAAGCTTGCATTACTAGTGGTGGTGATTTTACCTTTGCCCTAGCGCAAGATAGATCGTCGCTGCGTGGTGGCCATATAGAGATAGTGGGAGCAGGACCGGGCGACCCAGAGCTTGTGTCGGTAAGAGGAAAACGATTGCTCCAAATGGCAGATCTTATTCTCTATGCTGGCAGCCTTGTACCCATCGAGCTTACACACTATGCCAAAGATGGAGCTACTGTGCGCAGTTCGGCATCTATGAACCTAGAGGAGCAGTTTGAGATAATGAAAAGTTTTTATGACAGAGGGCTACTTGTTGTGCGCTTGCACACGGGCGACCCTTGCATATATGGCGCAATACAGGAGCAAATGGCTCTTTTTGACGAGCACCATATGTCATATCATATTACACCGGGAATATCGTCATTTCAGGCGGCTGCAGCGGCTCTACGTTCACAGTTTACAATACCCGAAAAGGTGCAAACCATCATTCTCACACGTGGCGAGGGACGCACAGCAATGCCCGATAAGGAGAAGCTACATTTGCTAGCACGCTCACAAAGCACCATGTGTATATTCCTTAGTGCTACGGTGGTAGACAAGGTGCAGCAAGATTTGCTTGAGCACTACCCTGCTACAACTCCCGTTGCCGTATGTTACAAACTAACATGGCGTGACGAAAAGATTATTCGTGGTGAGCTACAAAGCTTAGCATCAATAGTTAAAGATAACAATCTCACTCTAACGACAATGATAGTGGTGGGTGAGGCTATAGATAATCGCCAAGGGCTTTCACGCCTTTATGCCGATGAGTTTAAACACATATTCAGATATTAAAAGATATGATATTCGATATTAAGAAGCTAGATACAAGGTATCAAGATGCAATGCAAGATAAGATAGATGATCTTACAAAGCCAAAGGGTTCGCTAGGTCTTTTAGAGGATACAGCCATTAAAATTGGTATGATTCAAGAGAGCCTATCTCCACAGCTTTGCAAGCCACACCACATAGTATTTGCTGCCGACCATGGCATCACAGACGAGGGTGTGAGCATTTCGCCAAAGGAGGTTACCAAGCAGATGATATATAACTTTATAGAGGGAGGTGCGGGAGTAAACTTTTTGGCTCGTCAACACAGCATAAAGCTAAAGGTTGTTGATGTAGGCGTTGATTACGACTTTGGAGACAGCACACCCCAAATTATAGATCGTAAGATTAGACGCTCGACTCGCAACTATTTGTACGAGGCTGCAATGAGCACAGCAGAGGCACAAAAGGCACTTGAGATTGGCACACAAATAACACAAATGTGCTATGAGGATGGTTGCAACATAATTAGCTTTGGCGAGATGGGTATATCAAACACCTCATCCTCGTCTATGTGGATAAGCCTGCTTATGAATATACCTCTAAAAGAGTGTGTGGGAGCAGGATGTGACCACTCAGGCGGTATAGTCGCACACAAATATAAGGTACTAGATGCAGCACTACAAAACTACAAAGGCGATGGCTCGCCATACGATGTAATGTGCTATTTTGGGGGTTATGAGATGGTGGCAGCAGTTGGCGCTATGCTAAAGGCGGCCGAGTTGGGAATGATAATCGTAGTAGATGGTTTTATTATGACAGCCTGCATGGCTATGGCAGCAAAGCTTAACGAAAATGTACTTAGCTATGCGCTATTTGGGCATCAGGGCGACGAGGCAGCACACAAAACAGCACTCTCAAGACTAGGGGCAAAGCCACTTTTACACCTGAATCTTCGCCTTGGCGAGGGAACAGGAGCGCTATGTGCCTACCCTATCATAGAGTCTAGTGTTAGAATGGTTAACGAGATGGCATCGTTTAGGTCATTTGATGTAAGCAAATATTTTTAGGCTATGAACAGTAACGAAATATTGGTTGTTTCGCTAGGTGCTGGCGACCCCCAGCAGGTGACAATAAAGGCATTAAGAGCACTAGAGAGAGCAGATGTTATTTTTTGCCCATACACCATAATGGGACAAAAAAGACTATCTCGTTCAGAGGCAATATTAGAGTCTCTAGAGATTGATAGCAAAAAAATAGAGAGCTATCATTTGCCCATGAGCAAAGAGCGAGGAGCAACAATCGAGGTGTATAAGGGCGTTGCAGCCAAGTGTATTGAGCTATACAAAAAAGGGCTAACAATAGCAATTACAGCCGAAGGTGATGGAGGTTTTTACTCCTCGTCACAGTATATTAGCGAGATAGTTGCACAAAGTGGTATAGCAGTTAGGCGCATATCGGGTGTACCTGCCTTTATTGAATGTGCAGCACTTGCGGGCATGCACGTTGTGAGCGCAGACAAGTCGCTTGTTGTAATACCATTGCTAGAGAGTGCAGCTAAGGCAAAAGAGCTGCTCGATGCAGGGTCAAACATTGTTTTCATGAAGCTAACACAGTCCCAAGAAGCTATAAAAGAGCTGCTTGCAGAGTGTGGCGATAGTGCTAAATTTCACTATATCGAGAACTGTGGCGTCAAAGGCAAAGAGTATTACAGCTCCGACACACAAACAATATTGGCAAGGAAATTCCCCTATTTTTCTATTTTAATTGTAGAGAGCAAATGAGATATTTTGTAAACATAGTAGCTCTTGTTTTTTTGGTTGCTCTATGCTCTTGCGGCGCTAGGGGCAAAAGCGACAAGAAGGTAATACAAAGTGGTGGCGACACACTTTTGGTTGAATATGCCAAAGGTTTTAGTGTTGTAGATTGTGGCGAGTATAGTCTAGTAGAGATACTAGACCCTAGTGGCGAGAGTAAAAAAACATACTCTTATGTTTTGGCTGACAAGCACATCTCACTAGACTCTCTACCCAAAGGGTATCAAGTGATACGCACCCCCATTAACAAGGCTATATGTATGACTACACTACAACTATCGGGCTTTATAAAGCTAGGCGAAGTTGAGCGTGTTGTGGGAATTACAAGCACCAAATTTGTGCAAGACAGCACCATTAAAAGCGGCCTTAACAGTGGCAGGGTAAAGCGCATAGGCATAGAGGGAGAGTTTGATAACGAAGTGGTTATGAATATCTCGCCCGATGTCATCTTTATTTCGCCATTCAAGCGTGGCGGATATGGAGCAATCACCGAACTTGGTATAGCAACATTCAACTATCTTGGCTACAAAGAACCATCGCCACTAGGGCAAGCAGAGTGGATAAAGCTAATAGGCATAATGACGGGAGAGCAAGAGAGAGCCCAGCAGATATTCGCTCAAACCAAAGAGCGATACCTCACACTAAAGGCAAAGGTAAAGGATGTGGAGCAACGCCCAACTATTCTTAGCGGCGAGCTACACTCGGGTAGCTGGTATGTAGTTGGTGGCAAAAGCTACCTAGCACACCTGTTCGAAGATGCTGGTGCAAACTACTTTATGCATGGCGATAGCCGCACGGGGGGCTTTTATATAGATTACGAAAAGGTGTATGCTCAGGGGCATGATGCCGACTACTGGCGCATAGTGAATAGCCACAATGGAGAGTTTAGCTACAAAGCATTGGGAGGCGCAGATAGTAGATATAGCGACTTTAAAGCATACAAGGAGCGCAATGTTATATATTGTAATTTACGAGAAAAACCATTTTACGAAAGAACACCAATGGAGCCAGATGTGGTGCTTGCCGATCTTATAAAGATCTTTCACCCCAGCCTACTTGCAGAGCACAAAGGAGTTTACTATACACTTTTGAAATAGATGAATAAAAGAGTAATATTTATAATAGTTATCGCCATTGGCATATTGCTATTTATGCTAAACCTTGCACTTGGGAGCATAGAGATTCCCTTTGATGCAGTGTGGCAGATAGTAGTAGGCAGCTACGAGGGAAGCGAGGTTTATAGCAATATTGTTATGAAATCACGCCTACCTGCCATCATCACAGCTTTGTGTGCAGGGGCAGGGCTCTCGATTAGTGGTCTTCAGATGCAAACACTATTTGGTAACCCACTAGCTGGTCCCTCAGAGCTTGGTATTAGTGCAGGGGCAAGCCTTGGTGTTGCGCTAGTGATACTTCTATCGGGAAACCTTGTGGGCGAGGCACTCATCAACCTTGGTTTTTTTGGCGAAGTGGCACTAACGGTAGCCGCTATCACGGGTGCTATGGTGGTAATGTTTATAATACTTGCAATATCTAAATATGTCAAAGGTAGTGTGACGCTGCTAATTGTGGGTGTGATGATTGGCTATATAGCCTCGGCACTCATTGGTGTTCTAAAGTTCTTTAGCACCGACGAAGATGTAAAGGGGTATGTTATATGGGGGCTAGGTAGCTTTGCAAAGGTATCGGGCGGTAGCATTATTCCCTTTGTCACATCTATGGTAGCGCTTATACCACTATCATTTTTGCTAATTAAGCGACTTAATATAATGCTACTAGGCGATAGATATGCAGCAAGTCTTGGGCAAAGCGTAAAGAGTGCACGCCTATGGACAATTATATCATCGTGCACAATTACAGCTGTCGTTACAGCCTACTGTGGCCCAATAGTGTTTTTGGGGCTTGCCGTTCCACACCTGTGTAGAATGATATTTACTACGTCGGACCATCGCATACTTATGCCTGCGGCGGCTCTAGTTGGTGGTGTGCTAGCTATGCTATGCAACCTTATTGCTCGTATGCCGGGCATGGAGGGAGCACTGCCTATAAACTCGGTAACGGCTCTAATTGGTGCACCCATAGTGCTATCGGTTATCTTTGAGCGAAAAAAGAGGAGATCTTAGGGGTATGAAAAACAGAGTAATTAGCCTTAATAACCTTACAATAGGATATAAAGAGAGGAGCACCACAAAGGTGGTAGCCAAAGGGATAGACGCCAAACTCAAAACCGGCGAGCTAACAGCACTGCTTGGCTCAAACGGTATTGGCAAGTCTACTCTACTTAGAACCCTAACTCTAAATCAACCACTACTAGGTGGTGAGATACGCTTTGGCGAGAGATCATTTTTGGAGTACCAAGGCAAAGAGCTTGCAAAGCTAGTGAGCATAGTACTAACCGATCGTATCGAGCTAAAAAACACCACTGCTGCCCATCTTGTGGCAATGGGGCGTGCGCCATACACTGGTTTTTGGGGAAGGGTATCTAGCGAAGATCAAAAGATTGTAGATGATGCACTATCGATGATAAAGATAGATCATTTGCGAGATAGAATGGTAGATAGCCTTAGCGATGGCGAGCGTCAAAAAGTAATGATAGCAAAGGCACTAGCACAGCAAACTCCTATAATCATTCTTGATGAGCCAACGGCTTTTCTCGACTTTCCTAGCAAGGTAGATGTTATGCAGATACTACACCGCCTAACACGAGAGGCAGGAAAAACGGTACTGCTCTCGACTCACGATTTAGATTTAGCACTACAAATTGCCGATCGTGTGTGGCTTATGGATAGTAGTAGCAAACTACACGTTGGTGTGCCCGAGGATTTGTCGCTAGATGGTACGTTGAGCAATTTCTTCGAACGCAAAGGTATAGCCTTTGATAAGGATAGTGGTTTATTCAAGGTAGAGAATAGTGTCGCAAGAAAAATGCGCATGGTAGGACATGGGCACCGCTTTGCAATGATTCGCAAGGCGATGCTACGCAACGGTGTGCTGGCAAGCTCGTTTATCGAGCAGTGTGACTCAGACTTTGATTTTATTATAGAGGTAAAAAAAGAGTCCCTAACTATTTGTTATACTAGTGGTAAGCAGGTAGAGCTACATAAAATCGAAGATCTATTAAAGTATATTTAGGATGGTGTTAATATTTGGTGGAACAACAGAGGGACGCATTGCGGCAAGGGTATGCGATATGGCAGCCAAGCCGCTCTACTACTCTACTAAGGCAGGAGAGCAGCACATCGCAGCCTCTAACATCACTATGGTGTGGGGCGATAAAAGCTGCAACGATATTATTAGCTTTTGCAAAGAGCACAGCATAAAGCTAATAATTGATGCTGCACACCCCTTTGCCACTGCAATTCACCATAACATTATAGAGGCAGCAAAGGTGTTGTCTATTGCTACTATTCGTTTCGATAGACAAACCGAGAAAATTGACAGTACAGGAGTTGTATTTTTTGACTCCCTAGAGGATATTATAAAAAAGATAGAGGAGAAAAAATACCAAAAAATTCTTGCACTTACTGGGGTAAAATCCTCTGGTGCACTACTCCCACTCACCAAAGAGTGTGATATTCGCCTACGAATTATGGATAGAGCAGATTCGTGGCAACATATCAAGCAGGTGGGCTTCCCCAAGGACAAGGTAATTATATATGAGCAAGAGAGCGACAGAGAGCTTTTTGAGAGTTTTGCACCCAATGTAATTATTACCAAAGAGAGTGGCAAAAGTGGCAATTTTCACAACAAAATAGCACTTGCACAAAGCCTAGGGATAGAGGTGTTTGTTATATCACGCCCTATGGGGGAGGTGTATGATAGTTTGGTGTATGGTGAATATGGGCTTAGGGGTGCTATCGACAAGTTCGTGCCCGAATTCTTTGCACTAAAGATAGGATATACAACAGGGTCAACGGCAACAGCCGCAAGCGTAGCCGCCGCTACGGCATTACTTAGCGGTAAAGCACCTAGCGAGGTAGAGATTACACTTGCTGGTGGCGAACCTATAAAAATGCCAATAGCTAAAACCTCAACCCTTGGGAGCGTAGCTACTGCAACAGCCATAAAGAACGGAGGCGACGACCCTGACATAACACACGGGCTAGAGATAGACTCAAAGCTAGAACTACTTGGTGCAAGCAAAGAGATAGTAATATGTGGAGGCAAGGGCGTAGGACGTGTGGGGCGTGCGGGCTTGGGTATAGAGGTGGGCGATAGCGCCATAAACCCCGTGCCACGCAAAATGATACGAGACAACCTTTCAAGGGTGTTTAAAGAGTATGGTTATAGTGGTGGGGCAAAGGTAACAATATCGGTTCCCAAAGGAGAGGAGATAGCTAAGAAAACCTTTAACGCTCGCCTTGGAATAGAGGGAGGAATATCGATACTTGGCACATCGGGCATAGTAGAGCCATTCTCAAACAAGGCATTTTTGGAGTCTATCGCAAGACAGATTGATATTGTGGTGGCAATGGGGCAAAAGTGGGTAGTGATAAACTCTGGAGCCAAGAGCGAACGATACATAAAAGAGCGATATGGCGATGCACCACAAGAGATATTTATACACTATGGCAATTTAATAGGCGATACTCTTGCACTATGCAGCCAAAAAGGAATAACAAGAGTTACACTGGGTGTAATGATGGGCAAGGCGGTAAAACTTGCCGCAGGAGAGCTAGACACACACAGCAAGCATAGCACAATGAACAAAGAGTTTATAGCCGAGCTGTGCCACAAAGCAGGATGTAGCCCCTGTGTTACCAAGAGAGTAAAAGATATGGTAGTTGCTCGTGAGCTATGGGATATTACTAATAGCAGTAGTTTTTATGAGCTACTAAGGCAACATTGCTACAAAACATGTAGCAATATATATAAAAGTGAGTTAGAAATAGTATTAATAAAAGATAGCGGAGAGCTGGTATAAAAGAGTTTTTATTATGAAAAAATTTGTTTCGTGGAGTGGTGGCAAAGATTGTTCGTTTGCCCTTTACAAATATATTAAAGCAGGCGGTAGCGACGCTACTTGTCTTTTGAACATGGTACGCAACTCTCCCAATAGTGGGCACAGAGTGAGTAATGCGCTATTTGAGGCACAGGCAGATATGCTAGGCATGAAGCTAGTGCGAGAGAATGTAGACAGAGAAAATGGCTATATATACCACTTCGACAGGGTTATTGGTGAGCTAAAGGAGCAAGGCTACACGGGTGGTATATTTGGTGATTTGTACCTAGAGTCACACAAAGAGTGGATCGAGGAGCAGTGCCAAAGACTAGGCATTACGGCTACCTTTCCGCTATGGGGCATCGATGTTAATGATCTATACCGTGAGTTTGTAGAGAGCGGCTTTAAAGCAAAAATTATTGGTGCTGCAAAACAGTACAAAGAGATATTGGGCAAAGACCTTACAATGACCCTGCTAGACGATTTTGCAAAGTACGAAGGCTTTGATGTGTGTGGCGAAAATGGCGAGTATCATAGTTTTGTGTGGGCATCGCCACTATACAAAAGTGATATTAAATACAAAGAGACAGATAGCTATGAGAACGAAAAGCTATTTGGCATAACTCTAGACATTGCATAATGGAGATAGTAGTGATAAGACATGCCCAAACGCTCTCTAATGCTAGGGCTATATACCAAGGCCAACTAGATGGTGAGCTTAGCGAAAAGGGAATTGAGCAAGCTATAACACTACAAAGAGAGCTTGAGGGTCAAAACTTCGATCTTGTGGTTAGTAGCGACTTGTGGCGTGCGGCACACACTGCACAACTATTGTTCCCCACTAGAGACGACATTGTCTACGACAAAAGGCTAAGAGAGCGACATTGGGGCGATTTGCAGGGTACACCCATTGGCAAAGAGGTAGACTATTTTGCCACAAGCAATAACGCAGAGCCAATAGATAGAATAATTGAGAGGGTTACAGATTTTCTCTCTGAGCTAAAAAATAGACACACAGGAAAAAAAATTGCTATCATATCGCACGGTATAACAATATCTGCCATATACTCAATTTGTGAGCAAAGAGACATTAGAGACATTAGCGTAGTAGATAACTGTTCGGTAAACATAATAGAGCTATGAGACAAATAATATATATTAGCGGTGGGCAACGCTCGGGCAAGAGTAGCTATGGCGAAAAGCTAGCTCTTAGCCTAAGTGACACCCCCACATATCTTGCAACAGCACGATGCTGGGACGATGAGTTTCGCAGTCGCATCATTCGCCACCAAGAGGGGCGCAGTAACCAGTGGCATAACATAGAGTGCGAGGTAAACATCTCGTCACTATCGCTAGAGGGTAAAGTGGTGTTAATGGATTGTGTTACGCTGTGGCTCACCAATATATTTATGGACAACGAGTGCAACTCTACAAAGAGCCTAGAGATTGCAAAACGAGAGTGGGATAGCTTTTGTGAGCAAGATTTTACACTCATTGTCATTAGTGGCGAAATAGGCATGGGGGTAATACCAATGGAGAGTTCGACAAGAGCATTTGTAGATATGCAGGGTTATATGAACCAATATATCGCCCAAAATTGCGATGAGGCATACACCCTCATTTCGGGTCTACCACTAAAACTAAAATAGATATGAATATCTTATACAATGCTCTACTATTCTACTCTAGAATAAGGGTACCATCTAGCGTTGTTTGCAACAACTCTACACTATCGTCAGCATATCGCTACCTGCCTTTAGTGGGGCTTATTGTGGGGGCAATATCTGCTGGGGTGCTACTTGCCACATCGCTTGTGTTACCTAGCACAGTTGCTATAATGTGTGCTATGGCTACGCTTATGCTGCTGACGGGTGGGCTACACGAGGATGGGCTTGCCGATTTTGCCGATGGATTTGGTGCAGGCAGAGACAAAGATATGATTCTTAGAATAATGAAAGATAGCCACATAGGCACCTATGGTGTTATTGCGCTAATAATGGCTACCTTTCTAAAATTTACGCTACTTAGCTCGCTCGATGTCAATAGCCTAGCTCTTGCATTTGTTACAGCACAAGGCGTTAGTCGTTTTATGCCACTGGTGGTTATATATACGCTTAACTATGTTGTAAGAGATAATGCAAAAGCGGGGCACAATGTCTTGGGGCTTAGTACAAAAAATTTGGTGATAGGTGCTATTATAGGTATTGCTCCTATCTTTGTGCATGGTTATAGAGTGGCACTAATATATTTGGTGATAATGGCTGTGGTGGTAATGGTGTTTAGGGCATACCTACACAAAAAAATAGATGGCTACACAGGCGATACACTTGGTGCACTCATACTTATAGCTGAGCTTATGTTTTATATGACACTAATAGCAGATACAAAGTTATGATATATCTACTAAGGCACACAAAACCACACATCGAAAGTGGAATATGCTATGGGCAAAGCGATTTAGAGCTCGATCCTTGCACCAAAGACAAAGATATAGCACAGGCAATAGATAGTATTTCGCACCTTAGCTTTAGCGCTATTTATAGTAGCCCCCTAAAAAGATGCCTATATTTAGCCAAAGAGATATGTCGGGCAAGAGAAAACATTACGCTAGTGGTAGACAGCAGAGTTATTGAAACAAACTTTGGGAGTTGGGAGATGCAAAGCTGGGACGATATTCACGCTAGCGACCAAGGTAAAGAGTGGTTTGCCAACTATCTCGAAAATAGAGCTCCGGGTGGCGAATCATTTAACGATATGATAGAGCGAGCAGATAGCTTTTTTGACTCTATCAAAGACAAGGGTAACACGCTAGTAGTAACACACGATGGCTTTATACGTGCCTCGCTAGTGAGCCAAGGTAAACTAAAAGAAATTGATGCATTTAACGAGAAATACCCTTATGGGGTGTTGAAAACAATATAGACAATGAAGAGATTAAGACCTATAATGTTTGTGGGTACGGGTTCAGACGTAGGAAAGTCGATAATAAACACGGGCTTTTGTCGCATCTTTATGCAGGATGGCTACCACCCTGCCCCATTCAAGGCACAAAATATGTCGCTTAACAGCTACCCTACCAAAGACAACAAAGAGATTGGTCGTGCACAAGCTACTCAGGCAGAAGCGTGTGGCATAGAGTGCACAACTCAGATGAACCCTGTTCTTTTGAAGCCTATCTCCGAGGGTTCTTCACAAGTGGTGCTAAATGGTGTGCCAGTGGGTAATCGTTCGGCTTCGGAATACTTTAAGAAAGGAAATCGTGAGGAGCTTTTTGTTGAGGTAAAAAAGGCTTTCGACTCGCTTGATAGCATATACAACCCCATTGTTATGGAGGGTGCAGGTAGTATATCGGAGATGAACCTTTGGGACAAAGATATTACCAATATGCGAATGGCAGAGCACGCCAATGCAGCAACTATCTTGGTAGCAGATATAGACAAAGGAGGTGTTTTTGCATCGCTATATGGCTCGATAATGCTACTACCCGAGAATCAGCGCAAGCTAATTAAAGGTATTCTTATAAATAAGTTTAGGGGAGATATTCGCCTATTTGACCAAGGCCGAGAGATAATCGAAAAAATAACGGGTGTACCAGTGGTTGGTGTTGTTCCCTACCTAAAAGATATATTTATAGAGCAAGAGGATTCGGTTATACTAGACCACCCCAAAATGGTTAGTAGCTGTGATGATGCAGATGTTAGAGTGGGTGTTATTAGGCTACCTAGCATATCTAACTTCACAGATTTTAATATACTATCGATGTGTGAGGGTGTATCGCTCAATTATGTTAAAAGCGAAGACGAAATAAAAGAGTGTGATATTATAATAATACCCGGCTCAAAGTCTACCATTTCGGATATGCTATATTTGAAGAAAAGCGGGCTTGATGCAGCCATCATACGCCACCACAAGGCAGATAAGCCGCTATATGGTATATGTGGGGGCTACCAAATTATGGGCGATACGATACTCGACCCACTCAACATCGAGGGTAGCACTAGCATGATAGCAGGCCTAGGTATTATTCCCGTTACAACAACCATAAACGAGGGCAAAATAACTCGTCGTTGCACTTTTACAATGAACCATAGTGGCGCACAAGGCGAAGGCTACGAGATACACGCAGGGCAAACCACTAGCGATGCTCCTTTGCTTGTGATGTCAAACGGGCAGAGCGATGGTTACTACAAAAGCACAAAGTGTTGGGGTAGCTATTTGCATGGCATACTAGATAACAAGAGCGTTATCGAAGATATACTATCATCGGTTGGTGTCAAAACCAAAGTCGAGAGCTACAAAGAGATGAAAGAGCGCAACTACAATCTTCTTGCCAACGCACTTAGGGAGTGTGTCGATATGGATTACATCTATAAAATAATAGAGCTATGATAGAGGGACACGGAAACGATAGGTACAACTACGGCGATAGAATAAAGATAGATTTTAGCTCAAACATAGCCTTTAATAATAAGTCGAGCCTCATTATCGAGTATATGAGCAAACACTTGGCTGCTATAAAAAACTATCCCGACCCTAGCGCACGAGTGCTTAGCGAAAAGATAGCGACTCATCACGCTGTGGCAAAGGATAATATACTAGTTGTGAATGGCTCTGCCGAGGCATTCTATATGGTGGCGCACCTACTATCTAGCAGTAAGTCAAAAACGCTTATCTTCACTCCATCGTTTGCCGAGTATGAAGATAGCTGCAAGGTATATGGTCACAATATAGATTTTATAGGTATAGAGCAGTATCACAAGGTCGATTACTCTAGGTATAGTAATGTATGGATTGGCACTCCAAACAACCCAAATGGCTTTAGGGTGACAATAAAAGAGATTGCTAATTTGGCAAAAAAACATAGCGATACTTGTTTTGTGGTAGATCGTGCATACAACGATTTATCTAGCTCAAAAGATGAAGCAGCGATGGGTACACTTGCCCCAAATATTATACTTATTAACTCGCTTACTAAGTCGTTTGGCATACCGGGCATACGTTTGGGATATGTAATAGCTAACGAAGAGTTCATCAAAAAAATTCAGAACCTAAGAGCACCGTGGAGCGTAAATGCCCTTTCGCTTGTTGTGGGAGAGTATGTTATGGATAATTACGATAGCCTATATGTAGATATTGATGAGCTACTAGCAGAGTCTAGTTACTTGCAAACCGAGATTTCAAACATAGAGGGGATTGAGGTAATAGAGTCTGACTGCAACTTCTTTTTGTGCAAGATACAAAAAGATTGCAAGGCAGAAGAGCTACATAGCTACCTAGTACAAAAGCACGGAATACTCATTCGCAATGCGTCAAATTTTAGAGGCCTAACAGATAGGCACTTTCGCATAGCGGCACAAACAAGACAAGAGAATATACAACTTATTAAAGCACTCAGAGAATGGACAACTACCTTTTAATTGCCTTTGTGTGTGCAGTGCTTATAGACTCGTTAATTGGCGACCCATACTCTATGCCCCATCCCATTAGAGTATTTGGCAACGCAATATCTGCCACCCAAAAGAGGCTAAACAAGGGAGCATGGCGCAAACTAAGAGGTGCTATCACATGGTTTATGCTAGTTGGGCTGTGTTACGCTATCTTTTTTGTAGCAGACAAGTTTTTACAACAATATAGCATTATGTGGACAATATTCACCGCCACGTTTTGCTACTATGGGCTGAGTAACCGATGCCTTATAAACGAGGGCTTAAAAGTGGAGCGCATACTTGCAAAGGGTGATCTTGATGGTGCTCGCAAGCAGCTAAGCATGATAGTGGGGCGAGACACATCACAACTATCTGCCACAAAGATACGTAGTGCCGTAATAGAGACCCTATCAGAGAATCTTAGCGATGGGGTTATTGCTCCGCTACTCTATTTTGTGGTGGGGGGTGTTCCGCTTATGATGTGCTACAAGATGATAAACACGCTAGACTCGATGGTGGGCTACAAAAACGAGAAGTATAAAGATTTTGGTTTTGTCTCGGCAAAGATGGATGATGTGGCAAACTTTATTCCCGCACGCATAACAGCTCTGCTAATGGTAGTTGTATCGCTAAGTGGGCGAGCTGCAAAGTTTATCTTTAGGTATGGTAATAACCACTCTAGCCCCAACGCTGGCTACCCCGAAGCTGCCATTGCAGGAATACTAGATTGCCGCCTAGGGGGCACAAGTAGTTACTTTGGCAAACTAGTAGAAAAGCCCTTTATTGGTGCCCGTGACAAAGAGCTAACACACCGTGATGTTATCACAACCTGCTTTATTAACGCAAAGGTAGCGCTACTTGCATACTTAATAATAATATCAATATTTTATATCTATGGATAAACTTGGATTAGTACACATATACACTGGCGATGGCAAGGGCAAAACCACCTCGGCAGTAGGACTTGCAACACGAGCTCTGGGACGAGGGCTAAAGGTATGCTATGTATCGTTTCATAAACGCCCCGAAAAGTATGGTTATTCGGAGATGAACATACTAAAAGAGGCTGGTGCTATGGTTCTTAACAGAGCAAAAGGTCACCCAAAGCTAGACAAGAGCATAGACCCAGCCATTAACAGCGAAGAGGTAAAGCAAGCAATTATAGAGATTAGAGAGCTAATAAAGAGTGAGCATTTCGATCTTTTGATTTTGGATGAGATAGTTATTTCGGTTAGAGATAACTACATTGGCGAGGCTGTAATGCTTGATTTCATAGCACAAAAGCCTGCTAACCTCGAGCTTGTTATGACAGGAAGGGGGGCTAGCCAAGGGCTTATTATGGCAGCAGACTATGTTAGCAATATAAGCAAGGTAAAGCACCCTTTTGACGAAGGCATTGCTAGTAGAGCAGGTGTTGAATATTAAATTTATTAATGTCTATCTGAATAGAATAACCAAAATGCAATAAGTCCTTGGGGGCTTAATTCACTTTGCAAAGTAACAATTTACAACTATTTTTGCAGTCATGAAATTATAAGGTGCTAGAGTTTGTAAAATGATTTTAACTAAATATCAAACCATTTTACTACTTGCTTAAAAGGGAATCCTGTGCAAACCAGGAACTGTGCCCGCAGCTGTAATCTCCATACACACTACTTATCATATTCCACTGGTCTTTTAAAGGGGGCTGGGAAGGAGATAGGACTAGGGAGAGAGTCAGAAGACCTACCATTATAATTATAGTTTTGCTAAGCTTTCGGGAATAAAAGCTAATAACTACCTAGTATAGGTGAGCATTTGCACTCTCCTTATATAGAGTAATTATTATATACGCTTGTTGGCTTTAGCACTAAAAGTAAAACTAACATATGTATATTAAAATGAGAAATTTACTCTTTATAATTGTGGCAGCCACAATGTGTGCCCAATCGTTTGCTAGCGATAACAGCCTCAAAGCAACTATCAAAACCATCGAAAACGACACTATCATAACCGACGATGTTATGATAACTACCAAGGTAGAGAAGATGGATTTGCTTGCTTTGCCCATCGATGCTAAATACATTCCGCTATCGATGAATAGCCTAAAGGCCACCAATCTCGAACTACGAGGCATAGAGGACATACAAGAGGCAACACGCTATATGCCGGGGGTAAATGTAACGACAACCTATGGTGGTTTTCAGAACCTAGCCATAAGAGGTTTTAGCCACTCCCCTATTCTTATAGACGGTATGCGAGATGAACGCACAACGGTAAACACATATCCTTTTATGGATCTTTCGTCGGTAGAGAGCATGGAGCTACTAAAAGGACCAGCCTCGGTACTATTTGGCTACTCGGCAGTAGGTGGTGTCATAAACATAATTAGAAAAGCACCCACCCCAAAACAGAGCGTATCTGCTCGCATGAGCTATGGTAGCTATGGCGACAAACAAGCTAGCCTTGGTTTTGGTGGCAGGCTTGCTGGTAAATTCAGTTATATCACCAACTTTCATTATGGCCAAAACGAGGGTTTTCGCCACACTAACGATAGGCGATTATCGGGATATTTTGCAGCTAGTGGCAACATTAGCTCACGCAGCACACTCGATATTCGTGGTGGTATAACAAGCGATTTTTATGGTACCGACACAGGTATGCCAGATGTTATGCCAGCCGATATATACAGCAAAGATGGCAGCCTATACCTAAAACAGGGAGAGCTACTACCGGGTCTTGACCCTCGTGCTAGGTACAATAACGAGTCTGACTTTATGTATAACAAGGCAGCAAACATATCGGCTCGCTATGCATATACTATTTCAGACAAAATAAAACTGACAAATCACCTTACATACAACTACGATGATATAGACTATTTTAGCACCGAGTCGCTAGACTATCTTGAGAGCGAATCGCCCATATACGATAGATACTACACCAGTGATAGTGGCGAGAAAACATATATCAACCTAGATAGTGTACAGCTAACATATCCCCTACGTTTTGCACACATTGCAAACACAATTAGCAATAAGCTAGAGCTAACAGGTAGCTTTGAGGTAGCAGGCATAGAGAACACATTTGTGGGTGGTTACTCGTTTATGAATACAAGACGTGTAAGCTACTCTGGATATGACATTGGAACCGATGTGCAAGGGCCTGGTTTGTTCTCTATAATATCTAGCTATGAGCCACAAAGCATGGGCTATATGACAAGCAAGATGTCAAAGGCAAATATATATAACTATCAAGTAAATGGCTTTTATTTACAAAACCTTATATCGCTTAGCGATAAGGTAAAAGTTATGCTTGCTGGCAGGTACGATATTTTTGACTACACAAACCAAACGGCACAGACAGTAGACGGAGAAAGAGAGTATGATTCATCGACAAAAAGCACAAAAAAGAGCATACAAAACCATGCTTTCACATATAGAGCTGGTTTTGTCTATCTACCAATAGATAACTTGTCGATATATGGTTCGATAGCTAACTTCTATAAACCAATATATGCTTTTTATAGCCCTACCACTATCTACATAGACAAGCATGGCAATGAGTTTACGCCCGACGAAAACGGATCGGTATTTGAGCCCGAAAGCGGCTACCAAGTAGAGACAGGTTTTAAGTACGACATTAACGATTACATCTCCTTTAATGGTTCTGTTTTTTACATCCTTCAAGAGAATATAAGAGAGACACTAGATCGCTTTAGCGATGTAGACGACCAAGGCAACTCCGTTAATATGACCGTAATTGGCCAAGTAGGGCGTGCCAAATCTAAGGGTTTTGATATGGATATTACAATGCGCCCAAAAGATAATCTTGAGCTTATGGTGGGATATAGCTACACTCATGCCACAGTAGGAGATATTGCAAACAATGCATACATCGAAAGTTCGGCTAATAGTGGTAACTTCATAACCAACATACCACAAAACAGTGCTTTTGCATATGGAAATTATAGGTTTGCAAGAGGTATATTCAACGGGCTAGGCATACACGCTAGTACTACCTACACAGACAAAACATATTTGGATACAGCTAACAGCAAATCGCTAAAAGATTACTGGTTAACAAACATAGGTGCGTCATACTACCTTATGGATGGCCTACGATTAACGGTTAATGCCAATAACATATTCAACCAAGTTTACTATACAAAGGTGGTAACCGATCAGCTTGCCCAGAATATGACTCGCAATTTCCAAATTGCTATCACATATAAGATGTAACGAATATGCTAGTAAAAATTATGAGAACCACACATCAAGTCATGGGAGCGCTGCTTAGTGCTCTCATGCTTGTTTGGTTTGTATCTGGAATAGTGATGATATATCACACCTTCCCAAAGGTAACACAGGCAGATAGAATAGAGCGAATGGATGCCATAAACCCCAGTAATCTTTTAGATATAAAAGATATTATTGGTGATAGTATAATGGCTAAATCTAAATCATTAGCACTATATAATAGCCTAGGTAATAACATATATATCGCAGATTCACGGGAGATTTTAGCAGATAGCACTCACAGCCCACTTGCTGGGTGGGCAAAGCTAGAGGTTACTGCCAAAAGGTGGAATAGTGCACCCATTGCCCGAGTAGATACGCTACACAAAATAGATCAGTGGATACCATTTGGGAGCTACAAAAAAGAGCTTCCGATATACAAAATTCACTATAACGACAAACAAAAACACCAGCTCTATGTTACATCTAAAGATGGACGTGTAATACAATACACGTCTAAAGATGAGCGGTTTTGGGCATGGGTGGGGGCAATACCACATTGGGTATATTTTACTCAGCTAAGACAAAACACATCGCTATGGATAGATGTTGTTGTGTGGCTATCGCTGCTTGGGTGTGTGATGGTTGCAGGGGGTATATTCATGAGCTTATGGGTAGCATACAAGAGCCGCAAGCTAGCACCCTACAAAAAGAGATGGTACCGTTGGCACCACTGCCTAGGGTTATTGTTTGGGCTGATAACACTATCGTTTACTTTTAGTGGAATGATGTCTTTGGTAGATATTCCACAGTGGATGGCAAAGAGCAGCATAGATGTATCACCTGCCAAAACACTCACAACAAGGCTACCACTTGGTCACTATAAGCTAGATTACAAAGAGGTGATAACAGCGCTTGGTGATGTTAAACAAATAGATTGGTTATCGTTAGGAGACATACCTTTTTATAAGGCATCGACACTAGATAGCATATATTATATAGATGCACGAGAGAGTAAGCTTGAGTTTTTAGATATAGCAAAAAATGATGCCTTAGCAATAGTATCATCTATATATAGCAATGACACAGAGCTAGAAATCACACTTCTACACAAAGAAGATAGCTACTACATTGGGCGACGAGCACCCGTAACACTACCCACATGGCGAGTTATAGCAAACGATAACAACGGCAGCATATACTACATTAGCCCAACAAGTGGCTCGCTAAAGTATATAGACAATAGAGGCAAACTAGCACACTGGCTCTACCCTGCCCTACATAGCCTACGCTTCTCGTGGTTAGTAAGCCATCCAATTATTTGGAGTATAGTTATGTGGACACTTATGCTAGGAGGAGTGGAACTATCGATAACTGGCGTTGTTCTTGGCATTAAGTGGACAAAGCAAAAAATATGCTAATATTTATTATTGTTTTTTAGAGTAGATAAAAATTAAGGGGCTAGATTCATTTTGAAAAGTAAAATATTTTAATTAATTTAGCCTACAATAAGACACTAACCCAAAAGAAAACAACAATGATTAAAACATTCCCTATTATTTTAAGTCTATTAATTTTAATGGGCTGTAAAAACAATGACCAAGTCTACACTTTACCTATCACGGTAGAAAGTGATACTAGATTATATATACCCATAGTATTCGAAGGTGATACGATACCTTTTCTTTTTGACACGTGCGCTAGCGGCACATCAGTAGCAAAGTGTCAGCAAGAGAATTATGCTAAAGGTAGACCCATCACGGTAGAGCATATT
>CAYJIL010000020.1:0-28330 GCA_964370235.1 uncultured Rikenellaceae bacterium
GTTCTTCATAGGAGTGATTCATAG
Organism: uncultured Rikenellaceae bacterium; assembly: GCA_964370235.1. GTDB lineage: Bacteria > Bacteroidota > Bacteroidia > Bacteroidales > Rikenellaceae > CAYJIL01. The sequence goes on from CAYJIL010000020.1 coordinate 25, forward strand.
TGGCAAAAATGGTATTTTCATCTTGAAGAACACCCTCGAAACTATCATAATAGTACGTCTTGGTAAATGATGTGTAACCAGTAATTGGGTTATTATAATCTACCCGAGTTGTGTCACTCACCTCGAAAAAAACTTTATTTTCGGATAGACGATACTTTGCTCGATATATTGTAGGAGATTCTCGATAAGTGTTTATCATCCACATGACAGAGTCAACAGAAAAAAACTCAACATACGTAGTAGTGCGAGCAAATCGCTTACCGATTAGCTCCTCACTAGTTGGGTAGTATGGCTCATTATCTTTGGTACAACCAATAAACAAGAACAATGAAAGTATAAATAAAGAGTATTTCATATAAACGACACCAAATATTATGTACCAGAGTAATTATAAAAAAGGAACAAGGGCGCCACGAATAAATCTTGGCACCCTCGTTTTATAAAGTTAAAATCGAATTAAATCGCTGCTGCAATAAAGTCGCCTACTTCGGTAGTAGAGTATGGCTTGCCACCGTCTGCAAGATCCTCGGTAACGACACCAGCTGTGATTGCTTTGTCGACAGCTGAGCGAATTGCTGCGCCCTCTGCCTCAAGACCTAGGTGCTCGACCATCATAGCTGCCGAAAGAATAGTTGCCATTGGATTGGCGATATTCTTGCCTGCTGCTTGTGGGTATGAACCGTGGATAGGCTCGAAAAGAGCTACCTCGCTACCCATAGATGCCGATGGTAGAAGACCTAGAGAACCGCTAATAACACTAGCCTCGTCTGTTAGGATATCACCAAACATATTCTCCGTAACCATTACATCAAAGAACTTAGGGCGCTGGATAAGCTGCATAGCTGCATTGTCTACAAACATATATTCAACCTCTACCTCTGGGTACTCAGGAGCAATTTCCTTTGCGATTTGTCTCCATAGACGAGACGATGCAAGAACGTTTGCCTTGTCAACAACCGTTAGGTGCTTGCGACGAGTCATTGCCATTTTAAAGGCAAGGTGTAGAATGCGCTCAACCTCTTCACGAGTATAAACACAAGTATCATAGGCAGTGTTACCATCCTCGGTGCGACCTTGTGGACGACCAAAGTAGATACCACCAGTTAGCTCACGAATACACACTAGATCGGCACCACGAACACGGTCGGTCTTTAGCGGAGAACGCTCTGCAAGAGAGTCAAAAACCACTAGAGGACGAATGTTTGCAAACAGACCTAGCTTTTTGCGCATAGCAAGTAGACCTTGCTCTGGGCGCACCTTTGCCGATGGGTCGTTATCGAAACGTGGGTCACCAACAGCACCAAAAAGAACTGCATCGCTAGACTCACACACCTCGTGTGTAGCGTCTGGATATGGGTTACCAGTAGCATCGATAGCCACAGCACCAACAAGTGCCTCGGTGTATGTAAATGTATGGTTAAATTTGTTAGAGATAGCTGCAAGCACTTTTTGTGCCTCTGCTATGATCTCGGGGCCGATACCATCACCAGCCAAAAGTCCAATCTTAAAATCCATTTTATATTTGTTTTATAATATACAATTTATAGCCTGCTAAGATATTTTGTTAAGCATCTTTAGCGTGGCTTTGATAGCTGCCTCGGTTTGGTCGGCATCGAGCCCACGAGTCTTGAAAACCTCGCCTTGGTGTTCCCAAGTAATGATGGTTTGCACAAGGGCATCGGTTTTACCACCCGGAGGAATAGAGACGTTGTAGTCCATCAATCGAGGGAAATTCATCTCTAAGCTAGCATAAATAGCACGCAAAGCCGTTACAAAGGCATCGTACTGGCCATAGGCAACTGCCGACTCTTCGTACACTTTACCATCTATCTCAACCTTTAGAATTACCACTGGACGCAAGCCCTTGGTTAGGGTTAACGAATAGTTCAAAATTTTAACTTTGCCCTCGCTAACGCTCTCGTGGTTGAGAACATCGGAAATGATGTATGGTAAATCGTCTGGTGTAACTAGCTCTTTTTTGTCGCCAAGCTCAATTATGCGAGCTGTAACTTTGCGCATTTGCTCATCGGATAGTTCAATACCTAGCGAATCGAGATTCTTTTTGATATTGGCTTTACCCGAAGTTTTGCCCAAAGCATACTGACGTGTGCGACCAAAACGCTCTGGTAGCAGATCGTTAAAGTATAGGTTGCTTTTATTATCGCCATCGGCGTGTATTCCAGCACATTGAGTAAATACGTTTTCGCCAACAATAGGTTTATTGGGCGAAATGCGAATACCCGAATAGCTCTCGACCACGTGGCTAGCATCACCCAAGGCACTCTCACGAATATTGGTAATCACGCCCAATTGATCGTGCAAAATTGCTACAACGCTTGCCAATGGTGTGTTACCTGCCCTTTCACCCAAACCATTTATGGTGGTGTGAATACCACTAAAACCTGCCTTTATGGCTGCAAAGCTATTGGCTACTGCTAGGTCGTAGTCGTTGTGGGCATGAAAGTCGAAATGAACATCGGGGTAGCGCTCCCTAACATCAAAGCAAAAGCGATATGCAGTATCGGGGTGTAAAATACCAAGCGTATCGGGAATCATAAACCTCTCGATGGGCTCGTCCTTTAGGGTATCAATCATTTGGTATAGGTAGTCTGGCGACTCTTTCATACCATTTGACCAATCCTCTAGGTAGATATTTACACGAATACCCATTTGGGTAGCCATTGCAATATTACGGCGAATATCCTCGAAATGCTCTTGTGGGGTTTTGCCTAGCTGCAAAGTGCAATGCTTGAGCGAGCCCTTACACAAAAGATTGATAACCTGTGCTCCAGCCTGCTTAATCCACTCCAAAGAGACACCATTGTCGACAAAGCCAAGCACTTCGACTCGGTGCAAATTGCCTGTACGGCTAGCCCAATCGGTGATTTTGAGCACTCCCTCATGCTCACCTTTTGATACTCTAGCCGAAGCAATTTCGATGCGGTCGACCTTTAGCTCGTCGATAAGGAGCTTAGCAATATGTAATTTTTCGCCCGAGGTGAAAGAGACCCCCAAGGTCTGCTCGCCATCTCGCAGCGTTGTATCCATTATCTCTATAACTCTCTTTGACATAGGTCGCTATAATTTAGGTTGTCTACTATTTTTGCTCAAACTCCTCAATCTGAGGGTGACAGCTAACTAGATAGTCTACATCGTCATAACCGTTCAATAGACACTCTTTCTTGTAACCATCAATTGTGAATGGTACCGATGCTCCAGTAGCGTCAATTGTTAGGGTTTGTGATGGTAGATCTACTGTGAACGTAGCCTGAGGGTTTGCGTCGATTTGAGCAAAGATATCTGCCAAAAACTCGTCGCTCACCTGAATTGGTAGTAGACCGTTATTTAAAGCGTTATTCTTAAAGATATCGGCAAAGAAGCTAGATACAACCACCGAGTAACCGTGGTCGAAAATAGCCCAAGCAGCGTGCTCACGAGAAGAGCCACAGCCAAAGTTCTTTGCAGCAATTAGAATATTACCGCTATATTTTTTATCATTTAGTGGGAAATCGGCAACCTCATTACCCTCGCTGTCGAAACGCCAGTCACGGAAAAGATTATCGCCAAAACCCTTACGCTCAACCGCCTTTAGGAAGCGAGCTGGGATTATCTGATCTGTATCGACATTCTCTATCTTTAGAGGCACTGCCGCACTTACTAGTCTGTTAAATTTTGGAATTGCCATAGGATTAGAGATTAAAAGTTTCACGAGGATCGCTTATCACACCCGTAACAGCCGCCGCAGCAGCCACTAGTGGGCTTGCAAGAAGTGTGCGAGCACCCGGCCCTTGACGACCTTCGAAGTTACGGTTCGAAGTAGAGACGCTATACATTCCTGCTGGAATTTTATCGGCATTCATCGCTAGACAAGCCGAACAACCCGGCTCACGTAGCTCGAAACCAGCAGCCTCAAGAATTTTGTCGAGACCCTCCTCGATAACCTGCTTAGCTACCATCTTAGAACCCGGTACAAGCCATGCCGTAATGCCTTCTGCCTTTTGGTGGCCTTTTACCGCCTCTGCAAACATGCGGAAGTCTTCGATACGACCATTTGTACAGCTACCCAAGAAAACGTAATCTACCTTTTTGCCCTTTAGCACATCGCCCTCGGCAAAGCCCATATACTCCATAGACTTATCAAAAGAGATTTTATCGCTACCCGATAGGCCCTCGCTTGTTGGGATAGAACCCGAAACAAAAGTACCCATACCCGGGTTTGTGCCATAGGTAATCATTGGCTCGATATTAGCTGCATCGAACGTATATTCTGTGTCGAACTGCGCACCTTCGTCGCTGAATAGTGTCTTCCAGTATGCAACTGCATTATCCCATGCCTCGCCTTTAGGGGCAGCCTCACGAGTTTTTACATACTCAAATGTTGTCTCGTCTGGGGCAATCATACCACCACGAGCACCACTCTCGATACTCATGTTACAAAGTGTCATACGACCCTCCATAGACAGGCTACGCACTGCGCTACCTGCAAACTCGATGAAGTGTGCCGTACCACCCGATGCCGAAATTTCTGAGATTACGTATAGGGCAATATCTTTAGCCGTTACACCTGCGCCTAGCTCACCATCAATTGTAATGCGCATTTTCTTTGGCTTAGGCTGCATGATACACTGCGAAGCAAATACCATCTCCACCTCTGAGGTACCAATACCAAAAGCAACAGCACCAAAGGCACCGTGTGTAGATGTGTGGCTATCACCACAAACAATTGTCATACCTGGTTGTGTTAGACCATTCTCGGGGCCAACAATATGTACTACACCATGCTTTGGGTGCTTAAGGTCAAATACCTCGATACCCATTTGGTGACAATTCTCAATTAGAGCATCTACCTGCGAACGAGATTGCTCCTCCTCAATTGGTAGATGTTGGTTTATTGTTGGAACGTTGTGGTCTGGTGTTGCCGTAGTTTGTTCTGGACGGAATACCTTTAATCCACGCTCTCTAAGACCCGAGAAAGCAACTGGTGAAGTTACCTCGTGGATATAGTGACGATCGATGTAGATCACATCACGTCCACCATCTAGCGAACGAACGATGTGTGCATCCCACACCTTGTCAAATAGTGTTTTAGCCATTTTAATATATTTTAACTGATTCTCTTTTCTTAAATCTTTACAAAGATAGCAATCCTACTGTTTTTTGCAACTCAAAAAATGTTATTCTCCGGTTGTAAGCAAACGGTTAAGACCATCGATATATGCCTCAATAGATGATTTGATGATGTCGGTAGTAGCTGCAAAACCGTGAACTACACGACCTTCCATCTCTAGCAAGACATGCACCTTACCCACGTCGTTACAACCACGAGATAGCGATTGCAGCAGGTATTCCTGAAGCACGATAGGACGCTTGATGATAGATTTTATTGCCTTAATAGCAGCATCTAACGGGCCGTTACCTGTCTCGGTAGCTGTTAGCTCGGCACCACCAATCTCTAGCGTTACGGTAGCCGTAGGCACTAGTGTACCTGTTAGTACTTGCAGATATTTTAGCTTGATTCGGCGATCTTTTGCCTGTGGAATTTCGTCTCCAACAAGTGTTAGTAGATCATCGTCACGAAGATCTTTTTTCTTGTCGGCAAGCTTCAAGAAGTCTTCGTATATTTTTGTTAGCTTGTCGTTATCTTCGATAAAGATACCCATAACCTCTAACCTGTGCTTAAGAGCAGCACGACCACTACGAGCCGTTAGAACAATGCTTGAGTCAACCACTCCAACATCTTTTGGGTCGATAATTTCGTATGTCTCACGATCTTTTAGCACACCATCTTGGTGGATACCAGACGAGTGCGAAAATGCGTTACGACCAACGATAGCTTTGTTTGCCTGAATTGGCATATTCATTAGGTTAGAAACTAGGCGGCTAGTCTCTGTAATTTTTTGGCTGTTGATGTTAGTGTTGATACCAAGCCCTTTGTGGCAATGTAGAATCATTGCAATCTCCTCTAGCGAAGTATTACCAGCACGCTCACCAATACCATTCATTGTAACCTCAACCTGACGAGCACCGTTCAATACTCCCGATAGAGAGTTTGCAGTTGCCATACCTAGGTCGTTGTGACAGTGAGTCGATAGAATTGCGTTATGAACACCATTAACATTTTCCATTAGGTACTTAATCTTTGCACCATATTGCTCTGGTAGACAGTAACCTGTTGTGTCTGGAATGTTGATAACCGTAGCACCTGCTTTGATAACAGCCTCTACAACACGAGCTAGGAACTCGTTATCGGCACGACCTGCATCCTCGGCATAAAACTCTACATCCTCGACATAGCGTTTTGCATACTTTACAGCTGCAATTGCACGCTCGATAATTTCGTCTGGGTTTGATTTTAGCTTTCGGTATATGTGATACTCAGAAACTCCAATACCAGTGTGGATACGACCCTTCTTTGCATATGCTAGTGCATCGGCAGCAACATCAATATCCTTTTCGACAGCACGTGTTAAAGCACAAATTGTTGGCCACGTTACTGCCTTTGAAATTTCTCTCACAGAGTTAAAATCACCCGGAGAAGAGATTGGGAAACCAGCCTCTAACACATCTACACCTAGCGACTCTAACGCACGTGCAACCTCAATCTTCTCAATAGTATTCAACTGACAACCGGGAACTTGTTCTCCATCACGCAACGTTGTGTCGAATATATACAACCTATCAGACATAAATTTTTATTTTATATATTTTTAAATTCTTATAAATCTGTAATCAAAAAGGCGATATGCACTATCATTTGGGTGCACCTCACCTAATACAAATATCTAAATAGCTAAAAAATATCCAATAGTATAGTTGGGGTTATTTATGATATTCACAATTGATTTAAAGGCACTGTTTTTTATATAACAAACTATATTACAACCAACTAAGCTCTATTAATATGCCGACACCCAACACTAGCGCCGTTACCTAAAAAAAGTCTTATACGTGAACGCAAACTGGCCAAAACCCCTCATTGCTAGGTATCCTAGTAATGCAAACCACAGGGCTTTATCGCCCAAAACGGGGCTAGAAATGTAGAATAGAGCAAAGAAAAGTGCTGTCGCTGCATACATAATATTGCGCATTACGATGGTTTGGGTTGCACCAATGAGTATGCCATCATATAAAAATGCCAAGAACCCACACAAAGGTATAGCCCCCACCCAGTAGCGATAGTCTAGCGAGTCGGCAATAATTGAGCTATCGTCGGTAAAGATTGACAAAATGGGAGCAAGCATAGCTGTGTATAATAGCGAGAATAGTATAGCGATACCCACACCCCACACTATGAGCGCACGAACGCTTGTGGTTAGCATAGATTTATTACCCGACCCAACATATCGCCCCACAAGAGCCTCTGCCGAGTATGCAAAGCCATCCAAGAAGTATGATATTAGGGTAAAGAGCTGCATCAAAAGGGTGTTGATAGCTAGCTGGCGATCGCCTATTTCGGCCGATGCACGAGTAAAGAATGTAAAGACTGCAACAAGGCACAAGGTACGCAAGAATATATCTCGATTGATAGAGAAAAACTCTGTCATCTTTTTTACATCGAGCGAGCCCACTAGCCTGCTAGGGCGATAGAGCTTGCCATAGTATCTAACCCCCACATATAGCGAAAGCGCAAGACCAACATATTGTGCAACCACTGTACCCAGTGCCACGCCCGATAGCCCCATGCCACCATTATAGGCAAACAGATATGATGTCACAATATTAACTATGTTAATTGTAATGGCAACAAACATGGGCACACGAGTATTTTGCATTCCCACAAACCACCCTTTGGTAACATACAGCATGAGAGTTGCAGGGGCAGCCCATATTCTTACATCGAAATATTCTCTAGCCAAAGACGATAGCTCGGGGCTACCTCCCATAAACGAAATTACAATGGGAGCAATGAGCGTTTGCAGAGCAATGAGCACAGAGGCAATGAGCAGAGCAACTACCGAACCTCGCACAAAGATGCGCAACGCATCGCCCATATCTCTTGCCCCATAGGCTTGGGCAGTAAAGCCCGATGTCCCCATTCTTAGAAACCCAAAATTCCAGTAAATAAGGTTAAAAATAGCTGTTCCAATTGCTATTGCACCAATATATTTTTCGCCACCAATATGCCCTACAATTGCAAGGTCTACCATTCCCAAAAGCGGAACGGTGATATTAGAAATAATATTAGGAATTGTTAACTTTAGTATCGATTTATTTACCTCTCTCATGGTGGCAAAGGTAACACTTTTTAGCCATACCAAAAAATTGTGAACAGTGTTGAAAAGCGTGTTAATATTATTTATACAAACTGCTAAATTAACGCCATTACATGCTACTATTCAGCAAATTAAAAGTTACCAACATATATAGTTGATAACTTTTAGCCCTAGTGCTAGAGTTATAATATATATTTATTATATCTTTGGTGAAAAGTAGAACTAAATATAAGCAGTTAAGATATGAACCACTTCGAAGATAAACACAAGAGCGAACTCCCTTCGAGTGCACTCAAAGTAAATAGTGGCATAGAGCAGCCACCAGTGGTAAACCCACACTTTAGGAGAGTAAAGCGCAAAAAGCTCACAACAGACGAATATGTAGATGGAATATTGGCAGGTAACATCACCATTCTTTCGCAGGCAATCACCCTTACCGAGAGCCTACTGCCTGCACACTATGTGCAGTCACAAGAGATTATAGAGAGGTGTTTGCCACATAGCGGTAACTCGTTGCGTGTTGGTATTACGGGTGTACCGGGGGCAGGAAAATCAACTTTTATTGAAGCAATAGGTACACAGGTAACCGAGCTTGGCCACAAGCTAGCGGTGCTTGCCATCGATCCTAGCTCGGAACTGAGCAAGGGGTCGATACTTGGCGACAAAACTCGCATGGAAACACTAGTTGGTAACCCAAAGGCATTTATTCGCCCTAGCCCATCGGCAGGTACGCTTGGCGGTGTGGCTCGCAAGACTCGTGAGGCAATGATTTTGTGTGAGGCGGCTGGCTACGACATAATATTTATTGAGACAGTGGGTGTAGGACAAAGCGAAACTGCTGTGCATTCGATGGTAGATATGTTCTTGATGTTGCAAATTGCTGGTGCTGGTGACGAATTGCAAGGTATCAAGCGAGGCATTATGGAGATGGCAGACATGGTGGCAATTACAAAAGCCGATGGCGAGAACAAACGCCGAGCGACAATGGCACAGGCACACTTTAAGAGTGCACTATCGCTATTCCCACTTCCAAAATCGGGCATACGACCACAGGTGTTTACTTGCTCATCGCTAGAGGGCACGGGGCTCATGGACTTGTGGGCAGCAATCGAAGATTACCTGTCGGAGATTCACACTAATGGGCACTACCAAAACAACCGCCTACGACAAGCCAAATACTGGATGTATGAGACAATAAACGAGGCTTTGCGTGAGGGTTTCTACACCAACGCTGCCGTAACTAGCGCCATTAAAGAGGTAGAGCAGCGAGTGCTCGACAACAAAACTAGCTCGTTTGTTGCAGCCAAAGAGCTACTAGATATTTACTTTCATAGCAACATAAACGATAATGAATAAATATCAAAAACGAAACGTTGTAGCAATGGGAATACTCATTTTGCTGTTCATTATAGGAATAATAATTAGGTGGGATTTTGTCTCTAGCGAAGTTACTAGCAGCATAGATGCCCTATTTAATAGATAGTAACACTATGAATTTTGAAGATTTCAAAGAGTGCGTTAGCAGCTGGCTGCCAACAATAAAAAGAGAATCGTTATATTATTGGGGAGATAGCCTAGCGGCAGAGTTCAAGAGCGACTCTTCGCCAGTAACAATTGCCGACCGTGCCATCGAAAACTATATTGTTTCGCAAATAAAGGCACACTACCCTAGCCACTCGATACTAGGCGAGGAGAGCGGCAAACACCAAGGCAGCGAGGACGAATATTGCTGGGTGATAGATCCAATAGATGGCACTCGCAGTTTTATGCACGGCGTACCGCTATTTTCGTCATTAATTGCACTCACAAAAGGAGGCGAACCTCTTTTTGGTGCTATATATCTACCCATAACGGGCGATATTATTTTTGGCGATGGAGATACCACAACCGTGAATGGCAAGCGAGCAATGATGAGAGATTGCGCAGGTGTTAGCGAGGCAACAATACTATCATCGAGCATATCCGACATATATAAGCTAAGAGATGGCCAAAAGTTTACGCCCGTTATGCAAGAGGCTAGATGCACCCGAACATGGGGCGATGGTTATGGTTACTTTATGCTTGTAGCGGGGCGTGGCGATGCAATGATAGATGCCAAGATGGCTATATGGGATCTCATGCCTTTAATCCCAATTGTGCGTGGAGCAGGCGGCGTAATAACAGACTACTATGGAGGTGACCCAACAAAGGGCAACTCGATAATTGCAGCATCACCTACACTACATAAGGAGCTAATAGATAGGCTATAAACAAAACGACAAACCACTGCCACACAGCAGTTATAAACAAAGAGTGGCTAAGGAGTATTAAGGAGCAAAATATTGTTCATTAATGCCTCTTAGCCACTCTTATTATAATTATGCTACTCAACTAACAAAAGCCACAACAATTAATGTTTGTTTTAGAATTATTTATTACTATTTTTGCATAAAACCAACAAATCCCATAATAATATGAAAAGATTATTCACAATCTTATTATCACTAGCTATTACTACAACGCTAGCAGCACAAAGCGTAGTAGTAGTTGAGGACTTTAAGCCACTAACCCGAATTGTGGTAGCACAAGATGGAGTAGAAAATCAAAAAGCAGCATCGGTACTAGCCGAATTTATAAAACTATCGAGTGGTGCACAAATGCCCATTGTGACTGGTAAGGCAAAAAAAGGCGATATAGTTGTGGGCGACACAGCTCCCCAGAGCGTAACCGAAGATGGATATAGACTTCAGACAAGAGACGGAATTTTATATATTGCAGGTAAAGACAAAGGCGTTATATATGGTGCAATTTCGTTACTAGAGGAGTACCTTAACGCAGACTACCTAGCTGCCGATGTTAAATATATTGACAAAACATCACGAATTGTATTCCCCGACATGGACGTAGTGTCTAACCCTGCATTTAGATATAGACAAACACAGGGTTATGGTTTTAGCCAAGACCCCGACTACAAACTTTGGATGAGAGTAGAGGAGCCAAAAGAGGTATTTGCTGGTGGCTACTGGGTGCATACATTCAACTCTATTTTGCCATCTAGCGAGTTTGGCGAGAGCCATCCCGAATACTATTCGTATATTAAGGGCAAGCACCGCCCGGGCAAGGCATCGCAGTGGTGTTTATCGAATGACGAATTATTCGAGGTAGTAGTAGAGAGAATAGACTCTATATTTAAGGCAAACCCGGGTATGGATATTATTTCGGTAAGCCAAAACGATAGTAACTTCACATATTGTAGATGTGAGAAGTGTGAGGCTGTAAACGAGTATGAGGGCGAGCCATCGGGCAACTACGTTCGCTTTATGAATAAACTAGCCGAGCGATTCCCCGATAAAGAGTTCTCGACACTAGCATATCTGTTTACGATGAAACCACCAAAGCACGTTAAGCCACTACCAAATGTGAATATCATGCTTTGCGACATAGATTGCTTTAGAGAGGTTCCGCTAACAGACAATGCTTCGGGTCAGGAGTTTGTGAAAGCAATGGAGGGATGGAACAAAATTTCGGACAATATATTTGTGTGGGACTATGGTATCAACTTCGATAACTTTATATCACCATTCCCTAACTTTAAGATTTTGCAGCCAAACATAAAGCTATTCAAAGATAACGATGTCACTATGCACTTTTCGCAAATTGGCGGAACTTATGGTGGTGATTTGTCGGAGATGAGAACATATGTTGTATGTAAGCTAATGTGGAACCCAGATCTTGATGCCGACAAACTAATGCGTCACTTTGCTCAAAAATATTATGGAGCAGCGGCAGATTACATTTATGCCTATGAGAAGATGTTAGAAGGTGGACTTCTAGCAGCCGATGGTAAACTATGGATATATGACTCGCCAGTGAGCCACAAGGATGGTATGCTAAACGCAAAGAGCCGCCACCACTACCACCAAATATTTGAGAAAGCATTAGCAGCAGTTGAGGGTGACGAAAAACTTACTCGTCGAGTAGAACTAGCTTACTTGCCGTTGCTATATTCAGATCTTGAGATTGCACGTACAGAGGCAACAAAAGATGTTGCCAAGCTAAAAGAGACTCTTAACAAATTTGAGACGCTAGTTAACAAATATGATGTTGTTTCACTTAATGAGCGTAGAAATACACCACAAGAGTATTGTGATCTATACCGCAATCGTTTCTTACCTAGTGACGAGAAGAGTTTGGCTATTGGAGCAAAAATTATTTGGGAAACAGAACCCGACGGCAAATATGCAGCTACGGGCGAACGTTATCTAACAGACGGACTATATGGTGGTGCTACATTTACCGACAGCTGGACTGGCTGGGAGGGCAAAGACGCTGCATTTGTAGTAGACTTGGGGCAGAGCAAAGAGTTCACAACAATCGAAACCGATTATCTGCACAAACTAGGCGGATGGATTCTTTTGCCACGTAGTATCGAGTACTCGATTTCGGATAATGGCAAAGATTTTGAGAAGGTTGCCTTTATTGAGTTTGAGGAAGATCAGTCGGTACCTGTTAAGTACAGAGCTGCAACATTTACAAGCCCTACAAAACTATCGGCTCGCTATGTTAGAGTGTCGATTGAGGGTGTTAAGGAGTGTCCATCGTGGCACTATGGTGTTGGATATCCTTGTTGGATGTTCATCGACGAAGTTACGATTAAATAAAAATGGATAAAAACGCATTCGAGCTCTCATATTTTTTGGGAGCTACAGATCAGTATCATATCGCGAGGGTAAACATTACCTCGCGATATGATCTTTCGTGCCATAGTCACGACTATGCCGAACTACTGTGGGTAGAGGCTGGCTCGGGCATTCACTTTGTAAACGGAGCAAGAGTAAAGCTAGAGCAAGGCGACTTAGTAATGGTTCGCCCTAGCGATTCGCACACTTTTATTCCCGACCTGCAAGGTATAACGATAATAAACATTGCATTCACAGCACAGACTCTTGAGTTTTTTCACGATCGATATTTCCCAAAAAGCGAAACATATTTTTGGAGTAACGACAAACTCCCCTATCACATTAAATTATCGGAACAAATTGCACATCGCATAAGAGCACGTGCCGAAGAGGCATTTCGACTCACCCGAAGTAACCTGCAACTAGATAGTTTGCTACTATTTATATTTAGACAACTAACAGCCAACGAAAGGGTCACCAACATATCGGATCTTCCGCTATGGCTACACAGCGCAATGGGGCAATATAACAACCCCGATATATTTAAAAAAGGAACCGAAGGCTTTGTGGAGCTGTGTGGACGAAATGTTAGTTACATTAATCGCACTGTTCAAACACATTTTAATGTTACGCTCACTTTGCTTTTGAATGAGGCTAAAATGAGATATGCTATCACACAACTATCGCTCACCGATATGCCTATCAAGGGTATTTGCGACAACTGTGGATTTAGCAGTATTGGCCATTTCTACAAAGTGTTTAAATCGTTCTACGGACAAACTCCGCTAGAGTATCGACGCATAAATCAGTTAATAGTTTAGCGTACTTTTGCATCGATGTCAAAATAGCGTAATTGATTACCATTTTAAAGGGAATAATGACAAAATAACGTATAGTTATCTTTCGTAGCTTTGCAAATGTAAATAATATGTAAAGTAATGCAAGGTACAATTACCACTATTCAACGACTATCGATACATGATGGGCCGGGGATAAGATCTACAATTTTTCTAAAGGGTTGCAACATGCGATGTGAGTGGTGCCACAACCCCGAGACTTGGTCAAAAAAGGTTGAGCTACAACAAATCGAAGCTAGATGTATTGGCTGTAAAAGTTGTGTTGAGCTATGCCAAGGCATTGTATGGTCTAATAATAGAGTGGTAATCGACCGTTCGATGCTAAAATCACTTACCGATTGCACACAGGCATGCCCATCGGGCGCACTCAAATTAATGGGGCGTGAGGTAACTGCCGCAGAATTAGCCCTAGAGGTGTGCAAAGACAAATGTTACTTTGAGAGCTCGGGTGGCGGAGTCACAATATCGGGTGGCGAGCCGAGCATACAACCTCGCTTTTTAAAAGAACTTGTCTATGAACTCAAGAAAGCAGACATCAATGTTGCCATCCAGAGCAACCTGCTTTGCAGCAAAGAGTTAATCGAGCAACTAGCACCACATATCGACTTGTGGATGGTAGACCTAAAGTCCCTTAACAATCAAAAACATATTGAATTTACAAAAGTAAATTGCACCGAGATTATTAAAAACATTGAGTTTTTAAATTCTCTTGGGGCAAATATTGTTGTGCGCACACCTGTCATCCCTAGCTTTAACGACACTCAAGCAGATATTACCTCTATTTGCAAGATGCTCAAAGAGATAGGCATAACAAAGTATGAGTTACTTGAATTTCATGCTATGGGTTTTGACAAATTTACACAAATGGGCATAGAGAACCCAATGGGTGAGAGCCACAAACTAGCAAGCCAAACGATGGATAAGCTAAGGGAGATAGTAAGAGAATATGGATTTTAATAATTAAATATAATATGGATAGATATACATCGAAGCTAGCCAAGCTAAAAGCAATGAAGCTAGCACAAACACAAGAGAAAATAAAGGCCGAAGGTGTGCTTGACGAAGACGACTACGGTCGTATTGTTCCGCCCAAAGGTAACTGGGAGATTATTCCAAACCACGAAGATGGTTCGTTCTATGGCTTTGATGGCTGGTGCAATAACTTTTGCTCGTTAATGAACGTGCACCCAACATATGTAACAGAGTATGACGCCTTTGCTGGTAGATGGATGTATTTTATGTCAAAAATGCGCCCCGGGAAATGGAACCCCGACTACCCATACGACCACTTGTTGGGTGATATTAAGAAGTATGATATTATATGTGGTATTGGCGATGATGCACACTTTGCACCAGATTTTCAAATGGGCGTAGAGCTAGGCTGGGGAGGATTGTTGGCAAAGATAGATCACTATTCAAAAATTAACACATCGCCCGAGCAGCAACATTTTTATTCGATACATCGCCGAGCAATTGAGTCGATACAAGGGTGGATTACTCGCCACATTGAGCATGCCAAGACATTGGCTGCATCTGCGACTAACGACGAGGATAGAGCACACTTTGAGGAGATAGTAGCTGTGAACGAGGCGGTATTGAGCGATGCTCCCAAAACCTTTAGGCAGGCATGCCAGTGGATTATTTGGTATCACCTTGCATCGAGAACTTATAATCGTGACGGAGCGGGAGATCAGCTAGATGTGTTACTATATCCGTTCTACAAAAAAGATATTGAGGCTGGTATACTAGACAGAGAAGAGGCTATTTATCTGTTAGCTTGTTTTCTTATCAATGACCCAATATATTGGCAGCTGGGTGGTCCCGATGCAGAGGGCAACGACCAAACCAACGAACTATCATTCATAATACTAGAGGCAGCAGACAAAATAGATACATCGCTAAATATTACGGTGCGTGTTCATGATAAACTAGATGCCAAACTACTAGATGAGTCGGTTAAGTATCTTGTTAAGAACAAGAACGGCTGGCCACGCTTTTCGGGCAACGATGCTCTTGTAGAGGGTTTTATGCGCAATGGTTATAGCAGAGAGCTTGCCTGCAAGCGTATTGCAGTGGGTTGTAACTGGATGTCGATTCCCGGCCGTGAATATACCATGAACGACTTGGTTAAGGTGAATATGGCAAAGGTGATGGAGATTGCTTTTGACGAAATGATGGAGCTAGAGCAGCAACCATCAACAGCTCTACTTTGGGAGCTAATTACAAAGCACCTAGAGGTTGCCGTTCACACAGCAGCAGAGGGTATTCGCCACCACATGAAGTACCAAAGATTTAACGAGCCAGAGCTAATACTCAATCTACTTAGCCATGGCCCTATCGAAAAGGGTTGTGATGTAACAGCAGGTGGAGCACAAATGCTAAACCTTGCTATCGATGGTGCTGGCTTGGCAATTGTAGCAGATTCGATGGCAGCACTAGAGCAGCGAATCGAGAAAGAGAGCAAAATCACTTGGGAACAAATTGCCGAGCATATCGCAAACGATTACAGAGGCATGGAGGGCGAAAAAATTCGCCTGATGATGGCATCTAGCGAGCGTTATGGTGCCGAAGGGTCACTAGGCGAAAAATGGGCTATTGCTCTCAAAGAGTTATTTACAGAAATGGTACGTAGCGAGTCGAGCGGCGATCAACTATTCATTGCTGGATTATTCTCGTGGGCAAATACAATAGGATTAGGCGAAGGCGTTGGAGCTACGGCAGACGGTCGCAAAGCGGGCAAACCACTATCGCACGGAGCCAACCCATCGGCAGGTTTTGTCGAGGATGGTGCATCGCTATCGCTATCGACAGCCATCGCACGAGTACAACCCGGCTATGGAAATACAGCACCAATGCAATGGGAGCTAGATCCAACATTTGCACACGAAGATAATGTAGGTATTATTAGCGCCATCATCAAAAGCCATTGCAAGATGGGCGGTACACTCATAAATGCCAATATTATGGATAAACAAGCTGTGCTTGATGCACACAAAGATCCTACGAAATATCCCGATCTTGTGGTAAGGGTAACAGGTTTTACGGCATATTTTTGTATGCTCTCACCAAAGTTTAGAGAGCTAGTTGTTGAACGAATTTTGGTAAGCTAACAAAATGGGATTAATCGAAAAATATTCTGCGGATGGGCAGGGGTATCACCCCTTCCTAATTCGCCCACAGTGGCAGGTAGCACTACTTAACTATGCACCAGAAGAGTCGCTTGAGGCAATAGAAAAAATAGATATACACTACCAAACAGATGAGGCATTTGTTATTCTCGAAGGCAGAGCAGCACTTATTGCAGCCACAATAGGGGATGGCGAAGTTAGTTTCGAGGCAGTAGATATGCAACCAAATATTGTGTACAACATTCCCAAAGACGTATGGCACAAGATTGCAATGTACCCAGGTAGTAAGGTTTTAATCATCGAGAACAAAGATACTCATTTGGGTGATTTTGAGTTTTATAATCTTAGTTCGGAGCAAAAAAACGATTTATGTACAGTTGTCGAAATGGCGATGAATCGTAGCAAAGAAATAGACCTATAAGACATTTTTTTAGCCGAATGGTTGAATTTATTGCTCATTTGCACTAATAATAGCGATTTATTTACTATATTTGCCATTTCAGAGATTAAGTTGAACTTACTATAGAATATGACAAATATCGAAAATTTCGACAATAAAGTTAATAGTTTATCGCAGCTAACGATAGAAAAATTGGTTGAAATAGTTAAGGTTGACAGTAATAATCACCTCAGCAATGAGGTGATTACCTTTAACCATAATATCGACCTACAAAGGTTTGAACACATATTTACCCATCCTTGTAAACTAGATGCCATTACTGTTATATTTTGCATGAAAGGCAAAATGAAGGTAAAAGTAAACCTAAAAGAGGTAGAAATTACAGAGGGTATGATTTTTACTAATCTACCACAAAATATTATACAGATAGACTACTCCGAAGATTTTCAGGCAAAGGGCTTTATAGCCTCGGCACATTATATGAAGGTTCTTAATGCCGATGCAAATATGCTGATACCTCTTTACAAGTATTTTCAGATGAATAATACATTTTTATTGGAGCAGGATCAGAACAAGCAAATTTATAGGCTAATGGATGCACTCTTTGATATTGTCAAAGAAAAGGAGACTCCATATAAGTATGAAATTGGTAGATGTATAATTACTACGCTGTGTTACAAGGTTAACGAAGCAATATACCTGAGCCACAAACTAGATGTAGACCCTAACGGAGGAAACAAACGTGCTACTATATATGAGCAGTTTATGAGACTACTAATCGAGAACCATAACACCGAACGCAATGTCTCGTTTTATGCTGCCAAGCTAGATCTATCACCAAAATATTTTTCGAAACTGATACAAGATTTCAGTGGTCGTAGTGCAGCGCAATGGATCGACGAATATGTAATACTAGAGGCAAAAGCCCTGCTTAGATATTCGAGAATGACCATTCAGCAGATTACCGAACATCTAAACTTCTCGACTCAGTCATTCTTTGGAAGGTACTTTAAGCACCACACAGGAATGTCACCCGGAGAGTATCGCAAGCGTGGATAGAGCATTGCAATAGTATAAAAGATTCTCATAGTAGCACATATTTGTTTTTTATAATACAATATGTAATACTATGAGTTTTTTGTATTTTATCATGCAACACTTAAACATTTTGGTATGAAAAAGGCAAATCTTATCTACTTTAGTGCAACAGGTACGACTAGAACCATTATCGAGGCAATTGCCGAGGGTTGTGGTGTTGAGAATATAGAACACCATACTCTGCTAAGGCAACCACCCAAACACGTTCCCATATCAAAGAACGAGTTAACTATTTTTGCAGTACCTGTCTACTCGGGGCGAGTGCCTAGCGTAGCAGCACAACGAATAAAATCTTTTGTAGGCGAAAAATCACCTGCCATAATTGCAGTAATCTATGGCAATAGAGAATTTGATGATGCACTTATCGAACTACGAGACATTGTAACCGAATGTGGATTTATGGTGGCAAGTGCAGGTGCTTTTGTAGCACAACACTCTATCTTTCCAAAGGTGGGAGCAATGCGCCCCAACAGCAACGACCTAGCATTGGCAAAAGAGTTTGGAGCAAAGAGCACAATGCTCAGTTTCGATGGACAAATAGACGTGCCGGGAAACCCAAACTACAAAGCAGTATCGAATATTCCCCTACAACCCAAAACATCTAAAAAGCTATGTGATATGTGTGGAGCTTGTGTGACAGCCTGCCCAACGGGAGCAATTAGCAAAGGGAAACTAAAAATCGACAAGAAGTTATGTATCAAATGTGCACATTGCATAACGATATGCCCACAGAGGGCACGTAGCTTTGGTGGTTTACTATATAAAATAGCAGGTAGATCGTTCGAGAAAAAGAATGCAATGCCAAAATCGGCTCAGCTATTCTATAATATGTAAAATGTTGTTCGATAAAAAATGCACTCCCTAAATCTTGCGATTTATAGGAGTGCATTTTTTTGTTACTGATGGTCAATATTAAAGAGTTTTACACGCTCCTCAAGCAGAGCTAGAATATCGTCACTCATGCGTGAGCAGCAACATCTTACACCGCTTTGTTTGCTACCAGTAGTTGTTAAAGATATTGAGCTAATGCCATATCCTATGAGGGCACTCATAAGCTCGCCACTTGTCATGCCATCGTAGCCAATGGTAAAGAAGAATCCATCGGCAATATCTCGCTCCATATCTTTGTCGTAGACAATATGAAACCCGTTTTCACAAAAAATACGCTTCATTGCTTGGGTTCTGCGACCATACTCTTTTGTGTCTTCAACAAAGTTGAGTTTACCATCCGATGCTGCTTTAAACATTGCTGCTAGTGCATATTGCGTTGTGTGGGTAACGCCCGATGTAATCATGTATAGGACAGCATTTGTCATTACCGACCCAAACTCACCGTCAGAACCATATCGCTGCTCTAGGGACGAGTAACGACGTGCATATAGCTTGTCTGATATGGCAACCACTGCAACTCTTTGCCCTGCGTAAGAGAATATTTTTGAACCCGATAGCATGATAATATAGTTATCGGTATATCGAGCAACCGTAGGCTGGTATGGTGCTGTGAATGGTACAGATAAATCGCTTCTAAAGTCCATTGCAAAGTATGCAAGATCTTCGAGCACAATAACATCGTATTTGGTTGCAAGACGACCAATTATCTCTAACTCGGTTTCGTTAAGGCAAAACCAAGCAGGGTTGTTGGGGTTGGAATATACAATTGCGCCTATATCGCCTTTGGCAAAAATTTGATCGAGCACCGACTCAAGCGCCTTACCTCGATAATTATAAATATCGAAGCTCTCCCAATCGATACCAAGTATGTTTAGTTGCGATTTTTGGATAGGAAAACCGGGGTCGATGAATAGCACCTTGCCATTTCCCTTACACTGATTCGCCATTATGAACGAGGCAAACGATCCCTCAACACTTCCGGTTACGGGAATACAGCTTGTGGGCGACACATCAACACCCATGAATGCTTTAATAAATCGTGAACTTTCGTTTTTTAAAGGGGCAATGCCTTGGGCAGGGGGGTAGATAGCTGCCACGTTTGTTAGCAGAGCTTCACGTTCGGCATCCTTGCCAATTTGTGCTGCTAGTAGCCCCGGAACGCCTTGATCCATGCGAACAAAGGTAGTTTCACTCTTTTTTTCTAGTTCCATTGCTAAGTAAATTACTTGGCCAATGGTTGCGTTATCTAGCGACGATATTCCTAGCTCTGTCGCTGTTTCTTGTATTAATGAATTATCGAAAAGTTGTGCCATATATTTATTTGTTGTTTCGTGCCATAATTTTGGGCTATCTTTCAAAGATAATAAATAACTCTATAAATTAAAATTTTATCTATCTTTGTCAGTAATTCCGAATTATTAATGTCGTCTGGCTATGCAATTGTCGATAGCCTACTATCAAAAGTAGGCATTACTAGAGCTAGAGATAAAAATCTGTGAAATGATTAAATTTTTGAAGAGTTGGGCTCTTGTAATCTCAATGGTACTTGGTGTATTGCTACAAGAACAGCTACTTGTTTTGGCTCCTGCAATTCCGTATCTCTTGGCAATTATGCTCTTTGTCTCGTTCTCTAAAGTTGATTTCTCGACCCTAAAGCTAGGCAAGTTACACTACACACTATTTACGATACAGATATTGGCATCGGTATTGGTGTATATGTTTGCTTTACCGCTGAGCGTTTCGCTTGCACAAGGTGCTATGGTGTGTATATTGATACCAACTGCGGCATCGGCAGCAGCAGTAGTGGCACTGCTTGGAGGCAATGTCTCGTCAATTGCGATATACACACTTTTTAACAGTGTTTTTTGTGCTGTGTTAATACCAATTATATTTTCGGCAGTGGGCATATCGCAAGATCTTAATTTTATTGATTCACTGCTAACGGTGTGCAAATCGGTTATTCCAATGATATTTATTCCGCTACTACTAGCGTGGGTAATTAACAAATTTTTACCACTTGTTAAACGAGGTGTAACAAGACTGCTACCTTTGTCGTTTTATCTATGGGCATCGGCACTTATGATACTAACGGGCAAAACGGTACATTCGCTTGTAAATAGAGACCGCACCGACGAGGGTATAATGATAGAAATATCGCTAGCTGCGGCATCGTTAATTATATGTATTGCGCAGTTTGTTATAGGCCGAAAGATTGGCAAACGATATGGAATGTCGCTAGAGGCAGGACAGTGTCTAGGGCAAAAGAACACGATATTTGGCATTTGGTTAGCACAAATGTATTTGGTACCATATGCATCGCTTGCACCTGCTTGTTATGTATTATGGCAAAATGTCCTTAACTCCTATGAGGTGTGGAAGGCTCGCAAAAAGAGCGATAATCAATAAACCGCACAGTTTTTTAATGTACTATTAGATACCAAGACTATGGGTTCTGTATTTGATCTTGTATCACCATACTCGCCTACGGGCGACCAACCAGAGGCTATTAAAGAGCTAACGGATGCAATAAAGAGCGGAGTACCCTACTCTACCCTTTGGGGAGTGACGGGCTCGGGAAAGACCTTTACTATGGCAAATGTAATTGCTCAATGTTCGAGACCTACGCTTATTCTTAGCCACAATAAAACTTTGGCAGCGCAGCTGTATAGCGAGTTCAAAGCATTCTTCCCCAACAATGCGGTAGAGTACTTTGTCTCCTACTATGACTACTACCAGCCAGAGGCATATATTGCACAAACCGACACATATATTGAAAAAGATCTTGCCATTAATGACGAGATAGAGAAGTTGCGATTGAGCGCAAGTTCGGCACTACTGTCGGGCAGGCGTGATGTAATTGTAGTTTCATCGGTATCGTGCCTTTATGGTATTGGTAACCCCGAAGATTTTCATGCCAACACAACTACGCTGATGGTGGGTGAGACATACCCTCGCATTGAGCTTTTGCGCCGCCTTGCCGATGCTCTGTATAGCCGTAGCGACATAGAATTTATTCGTGGTAGATTTAGAGTAAAAGGCGACACAGTAGATGTGTATGCAGCATATAGCGACACAGCATATCGCATCGTATATTTTGAGGATGAAATAGAGGATATTTTTATCATAGACCCGATGACTGGTGCTCGAATTAGCAAGGTGGATATGGTGACTATATACCCAGCAAATAACTTTATCACTACAAGAGACCGCATTAACTCTGCCATTAATCAAATTCAAGATGATATGATGGCTCAAGTTCGCATTTTTGAGGAGCAGCAACGAGGGCTAGAGGCAAAAAGGCTAAAGAGCCGTGTAGAGTTTGATCTAGAGATGATTAAAGAGGTTGGTTACTGTTCGGGTATAGAGAACTATTCACGCTATTTTGATGGCAGGGCTGCTGGTAGCCGACCATTCTGCTTGCTAGATTATTTCTCGGGAGATTTCTTAACCTTTGTTGACGAAAGCCACGTTACACTACCACAGGTAAAGGCAATGTTTGGAGGTGATTTCTCTCGCAAAAAAAATCTTGTAGATTATGGTTTTAGACTACCTTCGGCAATGGATAATAGGCCGTTAAAGTTTGAGGAGTTTGAGGCGCTAACTGGGCAAACACTATATGTTAGTGCGACCCCTGCCGATTATGAGCTAAAGATGAGCGAAGGTATCGTGGTTGAACAGTTTATTAGGCCAACGGGCTTGCTCGATCCACCAATTGCAATACAGCCAACAGAGAATCAAATCGACCATTTGGTAGAAGAGATAAGCCAAACCATTGCCAAAGACGAGAGGGTAATTATTACCACCCTTACAAAACGTATGGCTGAAGAGTTGAGCAAATATCTTGAGAATATATCGATGCGATGTAGGTATATGCACTCGGAGATTGACAATATGGAACGTATTGCACTGCTAGAGGATTTTAGGAAAGGATTATTTGATATTCTTGTTGGGGTAAACCTACTGCGTGAGGGTATCGACCTACCCGAAGTATCGCTAGTAGCAATTATGGATGCCGACAAAGAGGGTTTCTTGCGCTCGGCTCGTTCGCTTACACAAACAGCAGGTCGTGCAGCACGTAATGTTAATGGTAGGGTGATTATGTATGCCGATAGAATTACGGATTCTATGCAAAAAACCATTGACGAAACCCACGAAAGACGAGCAAAACAGCAAGAGTATAACCGCAAGCATGGCATTACACCTCGCCAGATACACAAGGCTAATAATCGCTCTATTATTACGGGAGATATTATTGACAATCTGCCCAAAGATGATGCAACTGTTACCTACGATGTACCATATACTCTGGGACGAGGGCTCGGTTTTGTTGCCGAAGATAAGGAGAGTTATGTTACATATGATATGGACAAGCTCGACAGAGAGATTGCAAGCGAAAGAGCACAAATGGAGGCTGCATCACGAGTGCTTGACTTCTCGACAGCAGCTAAACATCGAGATCAAATGTACAAGCTAGAGCACTTGCGCAGCAAAATCATAAAGCAGCAAGATTAGCAAAATATAAAAGCTACAAAAGGGGTGATCAACAGTGTTGATCACCCCTTTTGTAGCCTCGCCCAGACTCGAACTGGAATCTAAAGTTTAGGAAACTTTCATTCTATCCCTTGAACTACAAGGCCAAACCTTATATCCTTATTCGCCTTGGTTAGCTTGCGCTACCTTGTCGCCATCGTAAGCCCACTTTAGGTACATTGCACCCCAAGTAAAACCACCACCAAATGTAGCAAACAAAAGATTGTCGCCTTTCTTTAGCTTACGCTCATAATCCCATAGACACAATGGAAGTGTTGCACCCGTTGTGTTACCATATTTTTGGATATTAATCATACACTGATCTTCTGGTAGACCGATGCGGTTAGCAGTTGCAGTGATGATGCGTATATTTGCTTGGTGTGGTACTAGGAATGTGATATCTTCTGACTTGAGGTTATTGCGCTCCATGATAGAAACAGTAGCCTCTGCCATTTTAGAAACCGCAGCCTTAAATACAACTTGACCCTCTTGGTGAACGAAGTGTTGACGCTGTCTAACTGTTTCGTGGTTTGCAGGATGTGCCGAACCACCAGCCTTTAGGTGTAGGTGAACACCACCGTTACCGTCTGAATGAAGAACAGAGTCTTGAACACCCATTCCCTCTTCGTTAGCCTCAACTAGCACAGCACCTGCACCATCGCCAAAGATTGGACAAACTGCACGGTCTGTATAGTCTACAATTGCAGACATTTTATCAGCTCCAACAACAACTACCTTTTTGCAATTACCACTCTCGACATATGATGCTGCCGTTTGTAGGGCAAAAAGAAAACCGCTACACGCTGCACTAATATCAAACGCAAAAGCATTTGTCATACCTGCACCGCTCGCGATTAGGTTACCTGTCGAAGGAAACAACATATCAGGAGTTACAGTAGCACAAATCACTAGATCAATATCTAGTGGATCTACACCACTCTTTGCCAAAAGCTGCTCACATGCCTTGATACCCATGTATGAAGTACCTAGACCTTCGCCCTTTAGAATGTGTCTTGTTTTAACGCCAATTCGAGACATGATCCACTCATCGGAAGTGTCTACCATTGTGCTTAATTCTTGGTTATTAAGTATATACTCGGGGAGGTAACCACCAACCCCAGTTATAGCTGCTCTAATTTTTTTCATCGAAAAATCTCTCTCTTATTCTTTCAACGATCTGAGATTTGATAGTTTTTTCGGTTTGAAGAACCATATTCATGATTGCTCTAGCCGAAGAACATCCGTGACCTATAATCACATTGGAGTTGATACCTAGGATAGGCGTTCCACCCTCAATCTCGTAGTTGAAGTCGTTTATCAACTTTGGAAGATTATCCATATCACGTAGTGCGTGATATACACCTTCTGCTTGTTTTAAAAGAGCATTGCCCATGAAACCATCACAAACAAGAACGTCTGCATGCTTACCAGTGAACATATGCTTTGATTCGACATTGCCAACAAAGTTAAATTCGCTACTTCCGTTCATAAGAGCAAAAGCTGCCTTTGTTTGTGCGTTTCCTTTCTCGTCCTCTTCTCCAATATTTAGTAGACCTACACGTGGATTTTCAACACCCATAACCGCACTAGCATATACACTACCAATGATAGCATATTGATAGAGCACTTCGGGCTTACAATCAATGTTAAGACCTACATCCAATAGGAGCGTACCTCTTTCGGTAACAGATGGAATTAGTGTCGAAATTGTTGGGCGAATAACACCCTCAATAGGCTTGATAGCGTGCATAGACCCCACTAGCATTGCGCCCGTAGAACCTGCACTTGCAAAACCATCTATCTTGCCTGCGCCAAGATAGCCAAAACCTACTGCAATACTTGAGTTAGGTTTCTTTATAAATGCTTGCGCCGGAGAGTCATTCATATCGATAACCTCAGTCGTAGGCACAATCTCAAACTTTGAGATGTCGGCACCTAGGCTGTTTAGTTTTGATTCGATAGCGTCTTTGTCTCCAAAAAGAGTAATCTGACTACCCTGTGCAATGCGGCTAGATGCCATAAAAGCACCTTCAACCACTACATCAGGAGCATAGTCACCCCCCATTGCGTCTAATCCTATTTTCATCAAGCAATTCTTATAAAGCCATAAATAGTAGACTATGCCCCTCAAAAAAAGAGCATAGCAATAACATTTAGCCCAAAATCTCTCTCTTTAACCCAAAGTTTCGATTAAAGAGAGAGTATGGTCTAATTATACTAACTTAGTGTAAGGGGAAATTACTCCGCCTTTACTACGATAGCCTGCTTACCTCTGTAGTAGCCACACTCTGGGCATACACGGTGGTAAAGGATTGAAGTACCGCAGTTAGAACAAGCAGCTAGCGTTGGAAGCGTAGCCTTGTAATGAGTTCTTCTTTTATCTCGTCTTTGCTTCGAGATTCGGTGTTTAGGATGTGCCATTTCTATCTATTTTTTAATCGTTGACCTTATCGGTAAATTACTATTTTTTGTTTATTTTACTCAGTATACTCTCTAGCTCCTCGTCGCCAAAATCGATGTCATCGTCGTCATCGCCGAAATCGACACCAAAATCGTCATCGTCAGAAGCTACAATAAAGCGTCCTAACATATCTTCGTTACACTGGCTTATTCCATCCTCATCTTCGGGATGTACTCTTTGCACTGGTAGCGAAAGTATCATGCTCTCATATATATATGATGCAAGATTAAGGTAGTTGTCGCTAGGATTAATCCATAGCACCTCTTCTTGAGAGTTTACACCCTCGGCAATATCGTACTCTGGCTCTAAAACCTCGCTAGAGAATTTTACAAACAACCTGCCTGTAAATGTTACCTCTTGCCAAAAAAGTTCGAGACAACGATCACAAACTACCTCTATTTCCCCTTCGATGGATACATTTAGCACCATAAAAGCGGGGTGACGCTCTAGTTCCACTACGGCTTTACCCTTGCCATTTTGCACCTCTGTCTCCTTAAATTCATCGAACAAAGAGGGCTCAATCTCAAAGTTAAAAGTATGAGTACCAGCCGAAAGCGATTGATATGCAATATCGTATTTTCCCATTCTCTTAGCCAAATAGCGTTAAAATAATGGCACAAAGTAAATCATTTTTTCGCTAATAAAAAAATCGTTCGCACCATTATCCATATTTTATAACAGATTTGCAGCTACTAAAATGGCTTAAAACCCATAATACTGCGCACCTCTGCCACGGTTTTTGTAGCACTTTCACGAGCCTTTTCGGCACCCTCTTTTGCCACCTTGCGCAGATAGTCGTCGTTTGAACGCACATCTTTTATTCTCTCACGAATTGGAGCAACAACAGTGATTATATCTTCGGCAATCTGCTTTTTCATATCACCATAACGTATTGCGCCATCTTGGTATTGCTTCATAAAGAAATCGACAGCCGATGGGTCTGATACGATTTTCATCATCGTAAACAGATTAGACACAGGCTCGCTCATTGGAGCCTCTGGGTCTACTTGCCCACTATCGGTAACCGCTTTCATTACTTTTTTGCGAATTACGTTATCCTCGTCTACTAGATAGATACCGTTTCCTTCGCTCTTGCCCATCTTGCCCGAACCATCAAGACCCGGAACTTTAATTAGCTCGCCCGTGCCACCACTATATGGTTGGCTCTCGGGGAAACACTCCACCGAATACATATTATTGAAACGACGTGCAAACTTGCGAGTCATCTCTAGGTGCTGCTCTTGGTCTTTACCAACAGGCACCATGTCCGCCTTGTGTATAAGAATGTCTGCCGCCATCAAAACAGGGTAGGTCAAAAGACCTGCATTTACATTCTCTGAATGCTTGCGCACTTTCTCTTTAAAGGATGCAGTACGCTCAAGCTCGCCTATATATGCATGCATATTCATAAGCAGATATAGCTCAGCCGTCTCTGGCAGGTCGCTTTGCAGGTAAATTGCAGCAGCGTCAGGGTCGAGACCAGCACCCAAATACTCTGCAAATACGTTCTTAACATTGTCGTGCAACTTAGTTACATCGGGATGCGTGGTAAGCGAGTGGTAATCGGCAATAAAAAAGTAGCACTGGTTATCGTGCTGCATTTTTGTGAAGTTGCGAAGTGCACCAAAGTAGTTACCAAGGTGCAGATTACCCGTAGAGCGAATACCGCTCACAACTATCTTTTTCATATATTTTGTTTATGCTTAATGTAGTTACTTTGTACCAAAAACACGGCACAATCGTTAATCTACAAAAGTAACCAAATTTAGTTAAGATTCAAAATTTAGTAGTAGGGGCACAAAAAGTGCATAAAGTTTTGCTTTGCACAAAACGGGCACTCAAGCACTCACAACAGACACTATGTCAACTTAGTAGAGCACACAAAGTCGCTTTATAGACACACAAAAAACCAAGTGTTTCAAAAAAAAGAGAGCGAAAATATTACATTTATTTTGCATAATTAAAAAATATCCATACCTTTGTTGTCGCAAATAAAGGGGGTGTCTCCTTATGATTACCGATTCCGTAGCTCAGCTGGTAGAGCACAACACTTTTAATGTTGGGGTCCTG
>CAYJIL010000021.1:0-24494 GCA_964370235.1 uncultured Rikenellaceae bacterium
ATATATCGTCATAGACGAGAGATTATTGCTGTACTTGCTGAGGAATCATTTTTGCAAACTCTTCCATTGTAATCTCTTGAGTTGTGATGTTAGCTTGAGTAGAGATGTAATCCATTACCTTCTTCTCTGCTAGCTTATCATAAATCTTGCTTGCCTCAGTCTTGTTAGACATGATAGTGTTAGAGTAGTTCTCTAGCATCTCTGCCTCAACGTTGTGCATTCCATAGTATGAGAACTGCATCATTGCAAGAGCTTTAGCCTCTTCTTTAGCCTCTGCTGGAGTAATCTCAATCTTCTCTTGAACTACGTAGTGACGCTTGATAACATCCCACTTCATCATATCTTGGAACTGTGGGTACTCAGCCTCAACTTGCTCCATAGAGAATTTGCCTTCGTTTACTGCAACCAACCAATCCTTAAGGAAAGCATCTGCTAGTGTAAGATCTGCTGCTGCTACTAGTGCATCACGAGTATCGTCGATGAATTTGTGATCTGCCTCACGCTCAAGGTCAGCACCAATTCTAACTTTGATTTGCTCGTTCCACTGCTCAACAGTTGTTACATCGCCGTTAGGGAATGCTTGTGCAAAGAACTCTTCGTTAATCTCTGGGTTAGCAAACTGGCGAATGCGAGTAATCTCAAGAGAGAACTTAGGGTTGATACCCTCTAGCTCGTCCTCTTTAACACCAAGAATCGAACATCTTTGTGATTCGCTCTTGTAAAGCTCGTTGATATCAACTTCCATTGTATCGCCAACTTTCTTGCCAATGAATGGAGCACGCTCCTCTTCGCTCATGCCGATTAGGCCAACATATGCCTCCTCAATCTTCATGTCACCATTGTCGATAGTTACCGATAGAGCCTCATCAGCTACAACAGCTTCAACATCTACTAGGCTACCAAACTGGCGCATAGTATTATTTTTGTAACCCTCTATCA
Source organism: uncultured Rikenellaceae bacterium (assembly GCA_964370235.1). Classification (GTDB taxonomy): domain Bacteria; phylum Bacteroidota; class Bacteroidia; order Bacteroidales; family Rikenellaceae; genus CAYJIL01. The sequence goes on from CAYJIL010000021.1 coordinate 940, forward strand.
TTGTGTCCTCGATAGCAATTGAGTAACGAGTTAGTGCGATAGACTTAAGGTCAAGGTTAACCTCTGGAGAGACTGCAATCTTAAATGCAAACTCAAACTCTGTATCGTTGTCAAAGTCAAGATCTGCTTGCTCCTCTGCTGGCATTGGATCGCCCATTGCCTGAATTTTGTTCTCTTGGATATACTTAAAGCAAGCCTCAGATGCAAGACGGTATGACTGCTCTGCTACTACACCTTTTTTATACATCTTCTCGATGATGCTCATAGGTACCATTCCTGGACGGAATCCAGGTACAGATGCCTTTTTCTTGTATGATTTTAGCGTAGCTTTTACTTGCTCTGCGTAATCATCAGCTCCTATAGTAACTTTAACAAGGGCTGTTTGGTTCTCTAAGACCTCTTTTACGATATTCATATCTTTGATATTTAATGTATTATATTGTTGCTCTTTGTACTATGTAACAAAAAAAACCGCTTGCAGTCATACAGCAAGCGGTTTTCAAAGTGCGGGTGGAGGGACTCGAACCCCCACGCCTTTCAGCACTAGATCCTAAGTCTAGCGCGGCTACCAATTACGCCACACCCGCAGTGGTGACTCCTTATTTGCGGTACAAAGATAGATAAAAAATAATTATCTCCAAAAAATGAGAGCTTTTTTTCAATTTCTTACTACATTTGTAACTGAATTAAATAAAAAAGAGCAGCATGGAGAACAGTGTAAAGTCTATGACCGGTTATGGTAAAGGCGAACGAAGTTTTGGTGTAAAGAGAGTTTCGGTAGAGATCAAAACTCTTAATAGCAAGCAATTAGATATGTCGTTGCGTATGCCTAGTGTTTACCGAGAGCGTGAGTTCGAGGTGCGTGCACGCCTAAATAAGGCCATTGTGCGTGGTAAGGCCGATGTATATATAAATGTTGAAAGTAACGAGGGGCGTAAGAGTCTCCCTATAAATAAAGAGGTTTTTGCCGATTATTATCGTCAATTAAGTGCAATTGCTAGCGAGAATGGTATCGAGCATGGCGATGTATGTAGCACGATATTGCGACTACCCGATGTGTTGGCTAGCGAAAAAGAAGAGATTAGCGAGCAGGAGTGGGATGCACTATTCGAGGCACTAGATGCAGCTATCGATGCTTTGAACAGTTTTCGCTCGCAAGAGGGGCTTGTGTTAATGCAAGACCTAACTGCACGCATCGATAATATCGAAAGACTAAAAGAGGCAGTAGTTCCGTTTGAGAAGTGCCGTACCGAAGTGGTTCGGAATCGCATTATCGAGAATCTTAAGTCGATAGAGAACGTTGCAATCGACAACAATCGCCTAGAGCAAGAGATGATCTACTATATCGAGAAGTTCGATATAACAGAAGAGAAAGTGCGTCTGAAAAACCATCTTGACTATTTTAAAGAGGTGAGTCGTGATGCTTCGGCAGGTCGCAAGCTTGGTTTTATTTGTCAAGAAATTGGTCGTGAGATTAATACTATGGGTTCAAAGGCTAATAATGCCGACATTCAGCGCATAGTTGTTGATATGAAAGACGAGCTAGAGAAAATAAAAGAGCAAATATTAAATATTCTATAAGGTATGGAGCAGGGTAAAGCACTTGTTTTCTCGGCGCCTTCGGGTTCGGGCAAGACAACCATCGTTAAGCACTTGCTAGAGATTTTTCCTCAGCTAGAGTTTTCTATTTCGGCAACTTCACGTTTGCCACGTGGTGCCGAAGAGAATGGTAAGGATTACTTCTTTTTCTCGGCCGAGGAGTTTCGAGCAGCAATTGCAGAGGATAAATTCCTAGAGTGGGAAGAGGTGTATGCCGATAACTACTATGGTACTTTGCGTAGCGAACTATCTCGCATTTGGAGCAAGGGTGGAGTAGTCATCTTTGATGTTGATGTTGTAGGTGGAGTAAATATAAAAAAGATTTTTGGCGACAATGCCCTGTCAATTTTTGTAATGCCACCATCTATTCAAGAGCTACGTTCTCGCCTAGAGGGGCGTGCAACAGACACTCCAGAGGCAATTGAGCGTCGTTTGGCAAAGGCTCAAGAGGAGTTGACTTATAGCGATAAGTTCGATCGTGTTATAGTAAACGATGATTTGTCGATTGCTTGTGCGCAGGCTCAAGAGACAATCGCTAATTTTCTTGCACAGTAGGTAATGAAACAAGTATACCTCTATTTTGGATCTTTTAACCCTCCGCACACGGGGCATTTGGCAATTGCACACTACCTAATAAATAGTGGCAAGGCAGATGAGCTGTGGTTTGTGGTTTCGCCACATAACCCGCTCAAAGAGCCTCACATATTGTCGGCCGTTGAGCATAGGCTTCGCATGACACAACTTGCTGTCGATGCGTTGGGCTTGGGCGAAAAGGTAAAGGTTTGTGATAGAGAGCTTTCTATGCCATCGCCATCATATAGCTACGACACGCTAGGGGTGCTCTCTGTTGAGCATCCACAAGTTGAGTTTGTTGTTGTAATTGGCGAAGATAACTATGCTTGCTTTGATAAATGGTATCGTTGGCAAGATATTTTACGAGACTATCGAGTGGCTGTATATCCTCGCAATGGTACAGTGTTTTGCGAGCCCATCTCGTCCGACTCGTTCGAGCAGCTAATAGGTGTTCCTACATTCAATATCTCGTCAACAGATATTCGAGCATATATACAAAAAGGCATAGATGTGTCGCTATTCACAACAAAAGAGGTTGCAAGTTACATTCATAAAAATGAGTTGTATGTCAGAAAATAGAATAGATCAGCTCTCGGCTCAATTAGCTAGCAAACCACAAGATGTGTCGCTACTACTTGAACGTGCCATAGAGTATAATCGTTTGGGCGATAGACAATCGGCAGTTAACGATTTGCTTTTGGCTCAAAAACAAGACCCCAATAATAGCGAAGTGCAGGTCTATCTTCAAATGTGGATGGATATTTATGACTATCGCTACATGGAAAGATTAAATGTATAAAACCTCTTTTTTCCACTGTCATAACCTAGTATAAAACTCTTTAAATTGCTGAAAAAGAGACTAAAGTTTTGTGGATAAAAAATATTGTTTTACATTTGCACATCGAATCTGGTGGCGATAGCTCTCTTTTTTTAGGAGTACTATTTTGCTAACAGGTTCATTATTAGGCTAAAAAGAGATGTAGCAGGCGCTTAGTTTGCTGCAAAATGCTATATTATACGGCTATCTTTTGCCTACCATAAACTGATAACGCAGTTATAAACATATAAAAACGCAGTTAAAAAAAAGTAGAAATGCCAACAATTCAACAGTTGATCAGGAAAGGCAGAGTCAAGATGGAGGATAAGAGTAAAGCTCCTGCACTTGATTCATGTCCACAGCGCCGAGGCGTATGTGTGAGGGTTTACACAACAACCCCAAAGAAACCTAACTCTGCTATGCGTAAGGTTGCTCGTGTGCGTCTTACAAATGGTAAAGAGGTTAATGCTTACATCCCAGGAGAGGGTCACAACCTTCAGGAGCACTCTATCGTACTTGTACGTGGTGGTCGTGTTAAGGACCTTCCGGGTGTACGTTACCACCTAGTTCGTGGTGCACTAGATGCAGCAGGTGTAGATGGTCGTAACCAACGCCGTTCTAAGTACGGTACTAAGAAGCCAAAAGCGGCTAAGAAGTAATTTTTTAAGAACAAAATTTTTAATTTCGAAAGAAAATGAGAAAAGCGAAGCCTAAGAAGCGAATTCTACTTCCAGATCCCAAATTTGGAGACACAGCAGTAACACGCTTTGTAAACAACTTGATGCTGGACGGTAAGAAGAGTATTGCTTATGCCATCTTTTACGATGCGATGGACATAGTTAGCGAGAAGATGAAGGACTCAGATAAGGCTCCTTTAGATATTTGGAAAAAAGCTGTAGAGAACATTACCCCACAAGTTGAGGTTAAGTCACGTCGTGTCGGCGGTGCTACATTCCAGGTACCTGTTGAGGTGAGACCAGAGCGTAAAGTATCTTTGAGCATGAAGAATCTAATTCTTTATTCAAGAAAACGTGCTGGACACTCAATGGCAGAAAAACTATCTGCTGAGATTATAGCTGCGTATAACGAAGAAGGTGGTGCATTCAAGCGTAAAGAAGAGATGCACAGAATGGCAGAGGCAAACAAAGCATTTGCACACTTTAGATTTTAAAGGATAAAGAAATGGCAAGAGATCTTAAATTTACCAGAAATATTGGTATCATGGCGCACATCGACGCCGGAAAGACTACCACTACTGAGCGTATCCTTTTCTATACGGGTAAGACGCACAAGGTGGGCGAGGTACACGAAGGTGCTGCTACAATGGACTGGATGGTTCAGGAGCAGGAGCGAGGTATCACAATCACATCTGCGGCTACTACTGCCTTCTGGAATTTTGATAACAAAACATACCAAATCAACATTATCGATACTCCGGGACACGTTGACTTTACTGTAGAGGTAGAGCGTTCACTACGTGTACTTGACGGTGCTGTTGCAACTTTCTGTGCTGTTGGTGGTGTAGAGCCTCAGAGTGAGACTGTATGGCGTCAGGCAGATAAGTATGCAGTACCTCGTATTGGTTATGTAAACAAAATGGACCGTACAGGTGCAGATTTCCAGAATGTTATCAATCAGGTTAAAGAGCGTCTAGGTGCAAATGCAGTACCTATCGTTCTTCCTATCGGTGCAGAGGATAAGTTTGAGGGTCTAATCGACCTTATCCACATGCGTACGATTAAATATTTCGATGACAAAAATGTGCGTGATAACTTCACTTACGAAGAGATTCCTGCACACATGATGGATGAGGCTACTGAGTGGCGTAACACTCTAATCGAGGAGGTTGCAGCTTCTGATGATGCTCTTATGGAGAAATTCTTCGAGGATCCAGACTCAATCACACCAGAGGAGATTATGGCAGCTCTACGTGTTGCTACAATCAACATGAGCGTTATTCCAATGCTTTGTGGTTCTTCATTCAAGAACAAAGGTGTTCAGCTACTACTAGACTGTGTTATCACTTACCTTCCTTCTCCAATGGATATTGGTGCTGTTACAGCAACTGTTCCTAACTCAGACGAGGAAGTAACACGTGAGCCAAGCGAGTCAGATCCTTTCTGTGCTCTTGCGTTCAAGATTGCAACTGACCCATTCGTAGGTCGTCTTGCTTTCATCCGTGTTTACTCTGGTAAGCTTGATGCTGGTTCTTATGTACACAATAGCCGTTCTGGCAAGAAAGAGCGTATTAGCCGTATCTACCAAATGCACGCTAACAAGCAGAACCCAATCGAGTTCGTTGGTGCAGGTGATATCGCTGCTGCGGTAGGTTTTAAAGATGTTCGTACAGGTGATACACTATGTGATGAGAAAGCGCCAGTGACTCTAGAGTCAATGAGCTTCCCAGAGCCAGTTATCGGTCTTGCAGTTGAGCCTAAGACTCAAAAAGACCTTGACAAGCTAGGTGTAGCACTAGGTAAGCTAGCTGAGGAGGATCCAACATTTACAGTTCGTACAGACGAAGAGTCTGGTCAAACAGTAATTAGCGGTATGGGTGAGCTTCACCTAGAGATCATCGTTGACCGTCTTCGTCGTGAGTTCGGTGTAGAGATTAACCAAGGTGCACCTCAGGTGAACTACAAGGAGGCTCTTACACAGAAGATTCAGCACCGTGAGGTGTTCAAGAAGCAGACTGGTGGTCGTGGTAAGTTCGCAGATATCATCTTCGAAATTGGCCCATGTGAGGACAAAGAGCACACAGGTCTTATTTTCAAAGATGTTGTTAAGGGTGGTAACATTCCTAAGGAATTCATTCCAGCGGTTCAAAAAGGTTTTGAGAGCGCAATGGCAAATGGTCCTTTGGCTGGTTACACAATTGATAGCATGCAAGTTACACTTATCGATGGTTCTTTCCACCCAGTTGACTCAGATCAGCTATCGTTTGAGATTTGTGCTCGTACAGGTTTCCGTCATGCAGCTGGTAAGGCTGGTGCGGTTATCATGGAGCCTATCATGAGCGTTGAAGTTGTTACTCCAGAGGAGAATATGGGTGATATTATCGGTGACCTTAACAAGCGTCGTGGTCAGATTTCAGGTATGGAGTCAAAAGGTACTGCACGTGTAGTTAAAGCGAAGGTGCCTCTATCAGAGATGTTCGGTTATGTAACTGTACTTCGTACTATCTCTTCAGGTCGTGCGACATCTTCTATGGAGTTCTCTAACTTCGCTGAGGTATCGGGTAACATCGCTAAGGAAATTATCGAGAAATCTACCAACAAGCGTCTTTCAGACGAGTAGTTGTTAAAATGATTAGACATTATGAGCCAAAAAATAAGAATTAAACTAAAATCATACGATCACAACTTGGTAGATAAGTCAGCTGAGAAGATCGTTAAGACTGTGAAGAGCACAGGTGCTGTAGTTAGCGGTCCTATTCCTCTTCCAACACAGAAGAAAATCTTCACTGTGAACCGTTCTACTTTCGTGAACAAGAAGTCAAGAGAGCAGTTCGAGCTATCAACTTTCAAGAGAATTCTTGATATCTATAGCTCTACTCCTAAGACTATCGACGCTCTTATGAAGCTTGAGCTTCCAAGTGGTGTTGATGTTCAAATCAAAGTGTGATAAAAGGTCGCTAGTCGACAATATCCATAGCACTCTCCCTTTTTGGGGAGGGTGCTTTTTGCTTACAATACTACATGTGTTTTATTTGCACAGTTAAAGATTGATATTAATTATTTAGTTTTAGTAATTTTCTACATTTTATTGCATGTTGGTAGCTTAATAGCTTTTTGCAACACCCTAGTAATGAAAAAGTAACAAAAGTAAAAAATTCTATCTCTCTTATTTGCAAGTAATTAAAAATGTTGTATCTTTGCAGTACCGTTTTTTGCGGATATATAACTCTGCGCATGATAAGTCGTTGTTTTTCAGTGAATTACAAATACTTAAATTGTGTTAGAGCGATGTATATCCCTACTAAAAACGTTATTTATACATATTATAAACAATTTTTTTAAACAAACTGAACAGAAAATGTCAGGATTAATTGGAAAAAAAATCGGAATGACTTCCGTTTTCAGTGCCGAGGGTAAGAATATACCATGCACTGTTATCGAAGCTGGTCCATGTGTTGTTACGCAACTGCGTACTCCTGAGAAAGATGGCTACTCAGCAGTGCAGCTTGCCTATGACGAAAAAAAGGAGAAAAACACCAGCAAGAGTCTGCTAGGTCACTTTGCCCTAGCTCAGACTACTCCAAAGCGCAAGCTTGCGGAGTTCAAATCATTTGAGAACGAGCTTTCTCTAGGCGACACCGTTACTGTTGACCTATTTGTAGAAGGCGACTGGGTTGATGTTACTGGCGTTTCAAAGGGTAAAGGTTTCCAAGGTGTTGTTAAGCGTCACGGCTTTGCCGGTGTGGGTGGTCAAACTCACGGTCAGCATAACCGTCTACGTGCGCCAGGTTCACTAGGTGCTTCATCTTACCCTTCACGTGTATTCAAAGGAAAGAGACTTCCTGGACGTACAGGTGGCGAGCAAGTAAAGGTACTTAACCTTAAAGTTCTTAAAGTAATTCCTGAGAACAACCTAATCCTTGTGAAAGGTTCAATTCCAGGTGCAAAAGGTTCTTACTTAATAATCGAAAACTAGTGATGGAATTATCAGTATTTAACACAAACGGTAAAGAGACAGGGAAGAAGGTTCTTCTAGACGACGCTATTTTCGGTATAGAACCTAATGATCACTCTATCTATCTAGATGTTAAGCAATATCTAGCTAATCAGCGTCAAGGTACACACAAAGCAAAGCAGCGTAACGAAGTTGCTGGTTCTACAAGAAAGCTTAAGAAGCAAAAAGGTACAGGTGGTGCACGTTGTGGTAGCATCAAGAGCCCTCTATTTGTTGGTGGTGGTCGTGTATTCGGTCCAGTTCCAAGAGATTACAGCTTCAAGCTAAACAAGAAGCTTAAGCAACTAGCTCGTAAAAGCGCGCTTTCATATAAAGCTCAGAGCGAGGCAATCATGGTTGTAGAGGATTTCTCATTCGAGGCGCCTAAAACTAAGGAGTTTATCTCTTTGGCTACAAACCTTAGCCTTAACGACAAGAAGTTTATGCTAGTGTTGCCATCAGCAGACAAGAACATCGTTCTTTCGGCTCGTAACCTACAAAACGTAAACGTTGTTATCGCTTCTAATCTTAACACATACGATATCATGAACGCATCTAAGATGCTAGTAGTTGAGAGCGGTGTTGAGGCAATCAACCAAATGTTCAACAAAGCGTAAAGAAGAGGAAGATGGAAATATTAAAAAAGCCTATTCTAACTGAAAAGATGACGCTTCTGGGCGAGAAGTTGAATCGTTACGGATTCATAGTGGACCGTAAGGCAAATAAATTGCAAATTAAGCAAGCCGTAGAACAAATGTATAACGTAGTTGTTACCGATGTAAACACCATTAATCACAAGGGCAAAAAGAAGAGCCGCTTTACAAAGGCTGGTCTAGTTGTTGGTCGTACTAACATGGTGAAGAAGGCGTATATAACCCTTAAAGAAGGTGACAAGATAGATTTTTACAGTAATATCTAGAGGTAATGGCAGTTAAAAAGTTTAGACCAATCACACCTGGTCAGAGACATAAAGTTATAGGTACATTCGATGATATCACATCGTCAAAACCTGAAAAATCGTTGATCCGTCCTCTTAAGAGTTCAGGCGGCCGTAACAACACCGGTAAGATGACAGTTCGTTATATCGGTGGTGGACATAAGCGTAGATACCGTTTGATCGACTTCAAGAGAGACAAGGATACCGTTGTTGCAACAGTATCTACTATCGAGTACGATCCAAACCGTTCAGCACGTATCGCTCTTGTAACTTACGCAGATGGCGAGAAGCGTTACATTGTTGCTCCAAACGGTCTTAAAGTAGGTCAGAAAATCGAGAGTGGCGCTGGTGTTGCACCAGAACTTGGTAATACCCTATTTTTATCTGAGATACCACTAGGTACAACAATTCACAATATTGAGTTGTACCCAGGTCAAGGAGCCGTTATGGCACGTAGTGCTGGTTCTTATGCTCAGCTATTAGCACGTGAGGGTAAGTATGCTATCATTAAGCTTCCTTCAGGCGAAACTAGAATGGTCCTAACAACATGCCGTGCAACAATCGGTGCTGTTTCTAATCCGGATCACTTCCTAGAGAGCCACGGTAAAGCTGGTCGTAGACGTTGGTTAGGCCGTCGTCCTCATAACCGAGGCGTATCTATGAACCCTGTCGATCACCCAATGGGTGGTGGTGAAGGTCGTTCATCAGGTGGTCACCCACGTTCACGTAAGGGTCTTCTTGCAAAAGGATACAAAACACGCGATCCTAAGAAGCAGACTTCTAAGTTTATCGTATCAAAAAGGAAAAAGTAAATCACTTAAATTAGTAGCGTAATGAGCCGTTCACTTAAAAAAGGCCCTTTTATAGAGCCTAAATTAGAAAGCAGAGTTATTGCCTCTAACGAGTCTGGAAAGAAGGCAGTTATCAAAACATGGTCTCGTGCTAGTATGATTTCACCAGATTTCGTTGGACATACGATAGCAGTGCATAATGGTAACAAGTTTATCCCAGTCTATGTGACAGAAAACATGGTAGGACACAAATTGGGCGAGTTCGCTCCAACGCGTACTTTCCGTGGTCATGGTGGTAACAAGAAAAAATAGTGTAAATAAGAAATCAAGTTAAATAATGGGTAAAAGAAAAAGTATAAGAGCTGAAAGGCTTAAGGCTGAGAAGAAGCAGAAAGCTATCGCAGAGCTTCGTAACTGCCCTACTTCACCTCGCAAGATGCGCCTTGTAGCTGATATCATCAGAGGTGTAGAGATCAATACAGCTTTGGGTATCCTTCGCTTCAGTAAGAAGGAGGCTTCAGTAAGACTTGAAAAACTTTTGCGTTCTGCTATTGCAAACTGGGAAGCGAAGAACGAAGGAGTTCGTTTGGAGGAGACCAAACTGTGCGTAAAAGAGATATATGTAGATTGTGGTACAATGCTAAAGCGTATACAGCCAGCCCCACAGGGTCGTGCTCACAGAATACGTAAGAGATCTAACCATGTAACTATCGTTGTTGATAGAATGGTTGAGAAGTCAGCAGATAACGCTAAAACAGAATAATTAAGATGGGACAAAAAGTAAATCCGATAGCAAACAGGCTTGGTATTATCCGTGGATGGGACTCTTCTTGGTACGGAAATAAGAAGGACTTTTCTTCTAAGCTTATCGAAGATGCTAAGATACGTCAGTATCTAAATGCCCGTCTTTCTAAGGCTAGCATCTCAAAGATCATTATAGAGAGAACTCTGAAGTTGGTTACAGTAACAATCAGCACAGCTCGTCCTGGTATCATTATTGGTAAAGGCGGTCAAGAAGTTGATAGACTTAAAGAGGAGCTAAAGAAACTAACTGGTAAAGATGTTCAAATTAACATCTTCGAGGTTAAGCGTCCAGAGCTAGATGCAGTAATCGTTGCAAACAACATCGCACGTCAGGTAGAGGGTCGTATCTCTTACCGTAGAGCGATCAAGAGTGCAATCGCTGCAACAATGCGTATGAACGCTGAAGGTATCAAGGTTCAAATTTCAGGTCGTGTAGGCGGTGCCGAGATGGCACGTAGCGAGACTTACAAGGATGGTAGAATTCCACTTCACACATTCCGTGCTGATGTAGATTACACACTAGCTGAGGCACTTACTAAGGTAGGTCTTCTTGGTATCAAAGTTTGGATCTGTAACGGTGAGGTTTATGGTAAGAGAGATCTATCTCCAATCTCTGGCACAACTGCAGCTGCTGTAGCGGCTAAAGGTAACGGTGCACCAAGAGGTGGTAAGCCTAAGAAGAACACGAGAAGAAAAAATAGTCAGACTAAATAAACTTTAAGATCATGTTACAGCCAAAAAAGACAAAATTCAGAAGAATGCAGAAAGGCCGCATGAAAGGTCTGGCTCAGCGTGGTAACCAGCTGGCTTTCGGTTCATTCGGTATTAAAGCACTAGACTCAACATGGATCACAGGTCGTCAGATCGAGGCAGCTCGTCAGGCAATCGTGCGTCACATGAAGCGTGAGGGTCAAATATGGATTAAGATATTCCCAGATAAGCCTATTACAAAGAAGCCTGCAGAGGTACGTATGGGTAAAGGTAAGGGTGCACCAGAGGGCTTTGTTGCTCCGGTAACACCAGGACGTATCCTTATCGAGATAGAGGGAGTACCATTCCACGTAGCTAAAGAGGCACTACGTCTTGGTGCACAGAAGCTTCCAATAGTAACAAAATTTGTCGTAAGACGCGATTATACAGAAAACTCAATTTAGCAGATCATGAAAACATCAGAAATAAGAGAACTATCAGTTCAAGACCTTATGGAGAGGATTGATGCTGAAAAGAGCCGTTTAACTTCGTTGAAGATAAATCATGCTGTTTCTCCAGTGGAGAATCCATCTATTATTAATAAAACTCGCAAGGATATCGCGCGTATGCAAACTATCCTTAACGAGAAACAAAAATAGTCACGTATAGATCATGGAAAGAAATCTAAGAAAAGAAAGAATCGGCGTGGTTGTCAGCAATAAGATGGAGTGCTCTATCGTAGTTGCAGTTAAGAGAAAGGTTAAGCATCCGATATATGGTAAGTTTGTAAACAAAACTACCAAGTTTGTCGCACATGATGAGAAGAACGAGTGCCTAGAGGGCGATACAGTTAAGATCATGGAGACAAGACCTCTCAGCAAGACAAAACGTTGGAGATTAGTTGAAATAATTGAAAGAGCGAAATAGTCATGATACAACAAGAAAGTAGACTAAGAGTAGCCGACAATAGCGGTGCAAAGGAGGTTCTTTGTATTCGTGTTTTGGGCGGTACAAAGAAACGCTACGCCTCGATAGGCGATAGAATCGTAGTTACAGTTAAGAGCGCAAGCCCTTCAGGTGACGTAAAAAAAGGTACTGTTTCTAAGGCGGTAGTTGTTAGAACAAGCAAAGAGGTTCGTCGTCCAGATGGCTCTTACATTCGTTTTGATGACAACGCAGTAGTTCTTCTAAACGGACAAGGTGAGATCCGTGGTACACGTATCTTTGGTCCAGTAGCAAGAGAGCTTCGTGACTCGCACATGAAAATCATTTCACTTGCACCTGAGGTGTTGTAATCAATAAAAACTATTTAAGATGTCTAAATTACATATTAAAACAGGGGACGTTGTTTACGTTAACTCAGGTAATAGCCGTGGCCAACAAGGCAAGGTACTAGAAGTACTTGTTGAGAAGCAGAGAGCTATTGTAGAGGGAGTGAACATGGTTAGCAAGCACACAAAGCCAAATGCTAAAAACCCTCAAGGTGGTATCGTAAAACAAGAGGCTGCCATTCATATTTCAAATTTGCAGGTTGTTGATCCATCAACAGGAAAAGCAACTCGTATCGGTCGTAAGTTGAACGATGCAGGCAAATTAGTTCGTTACTCTAAAAAATCAGGGGAGGAGATTAAGTAATGGAATACACACCTTCGTTAAAAACTAAATATAAGGAGGAGATTGTTCCTGCCTTGATGAAGCAGTTCGGATATAAGAATATCATGCAGGTGCCAGTTCTAGAGAAGATTGTACTAAATCAAGGTCTAGGTCAGGCAGTAGCTGATAAAAAACTTATAGAAATTGCACAAGAGGAGTTGAGTATTATTTCGGGTCAGAAAGCAGTGCTAACTCGCTCTAAGAAAGACATTTCGAACTTTAAACTACGTAAGGGTATGCCTATTGGTGTACGTGTTACGCTAAGAAAAGATCGCATGTATGAGTTCTTAGAACGATTAATTTGTATATCTTTGCCACGTGTTCGTGACTTTAAGGGTATTAATGACAAGTTCGATGGCCAAGGAAATTACACTTTGGGTATCCAAGAGCAGATCATTTTCCCTGAGATTAACATCGACAAGATCGCTAAGATCCTAGGTGTTGAGATCTCGTTTGTGACAAGTGCAACAAATGACGAGGAGGCACATGCGCTACTTACTGCGTTTGGTCTACCATTTAAGAACAACAAAAAATAATAAGTAGACCATGGCAAAAGAGTCAATGAAAGCACGCGAAGCGCGTCGCCAGAAATTGGTTGACCGTTACGCAGAGAAGCGCGCAGCTCTAAAAGAGGCTGGTGACTTTGTAGGTTTGAGCAAGCTACCTCGTAACTCTAATCCTATCCGTCTGCACAATCGTTGCAAACTGACAGGAAGACCAAAGGGTTATATGAGAATGTTTGGCGTCAGCCGTATTCAATTCCGTGAGATGGCTTCAAACGGTCTTATTCCTGGAGTTAAGAAGGCTAGCTGGTAGTTTGTCTTTGAAGCTCTATAAAAGAAGCTAAAATAGTGTCGAAAGGCGCAAATATAAGATGTTCCATTAAGGCCTTGGTGTAACCAAGGTCTTAGTGGCATCATAATTTAAATAAATTATTTTTTTAAAATGACTGATCCTATTGCAGATCTTCTAACGCGGATTAGAAATGCTGTGAAAGCCAACCACAAGGTGGTTGTAGCTCCCAGCTCAAAAATTAAGAAAGAGATAGTTCGTATCCTACACGAGCAAGGTTATATCTTGGCTTACAAGATTGACCAAGACGAGCGTGGACACGAGGTTATCAAGATTGCACTAAAGTACCATCCGCAAACTAAGGTGCCAGCAATCAAAAATCTAAAGCGTGTAAGCCGTCCGGGTCTTCGCAGATATGCTTCTGTTGAGACTATGCCACGTGTACTTAACGGTCTTGGTATTGCTATCCTTTCTACAAACAAGGGTGTAATCACAAACAAGGCTGCTAGAGTTGCAAACGTTGGTGGTGAGGTATTATGTTACATCTATTAATAGAGTTGATCTATTAATAGACGTTTTTATTAACTTTTATTTGAAAAAAGCAAAATGTCAAGAATCGGAAAACTACCTGTAAACTTGCCAAAGGGTGTTACTGTTACAGTATCTGCTGACAATACGGTAAGCGTTAAAGGACCTCTTGGAGAGCTATCGCAGAAGGTTGATAGCGATATCGCTGTTACAATCGAGGGAGATGTACTATCGGTTACACGTCCGACAAACCAGCCACGTCACCGTTCAATGCACGGTCTATACCGTTCACTAATTCAGAACATGGTGACTGGAGTTTCTACTGGTTACGAAACTAAACAAGAGTTCATCGGTGTTGGTTATAAAGTCGAGGTTAAGGGTCAGATACTAGAGATGAGTCTAGGTTACTCGCATGATATTCACTTCATGCTTCCAGACGAGGTTAAAGCTGAGGCTTTCGCTGAGAAGAAGGGTAATCCTATCCTAACTCTAAAATCAATCGATAAGCAGCTTATCGGTCACGTTGCGGCTAAAGTTCGTTCACTACGTAAGCCAGAGCCATACAAGGGTAAAGGTATTCGTTTTGTGGGTGAAGTTATTCGTCGTAAGGCTGGTAAGAGTGCAAATGCTAAATAACATTAGACTTTAAAATTATGGCACTTACAAAAATAGAAAGAAGAAATCGCATTAAAATGCGTATCCGCAAGGTTGTTAAGGGCTCTGCTCAAATGCCTCGCATGTCTGTTTACAGAAGTAACAAGCACATCTCTGTTCAGCTAATCGACGATCTAACAGGTATCACACTAGTTAGTGCATCTTCAGTTGATAAGGAGATCTCTGCAAAGGTTGCAGGTCTTACTAAAGGTGAAGTATCAGTTCTAGTAGGTAAGGTAGCTGCGGAGCGTTCACTAGCAAAAGGTATTGAGAAAGTTGCGTTTGACCGTAACGGTTACCTATACCACGGAAGAGTAAAACAATTAGCTGATGCTGCCAGAGAAGGTGGCCTTAAATTCTAAACAGGATGTCAACAAACATAAAGAAAGTAAGAACCAGCGAGACAGAGCTAAAAGACAGACTTGTAGCTATTAATCGCGTTACTAAAGTAACCAAAGGTGGTCGTACATTTAGTTTCTCTGCTATCGTAGTGGTAGGTAATGAGAACGGTATTGTAGGTTTCGGTCTAGGTAAAGCTAGCGAGGTAACATCTGCAATTGCTAAGGGTGTAGAGGATGCAAAGAAAAACCTTATCAAGGTTCCTATTCTTGCAGGTACTATTCCTCACGAGCAGGAGAGTCGCTTTAGCGGTTCACAAGTACTAATTAAGCCAGCTGCAAAGGGTACTGGAGTTATCGCAGGTGGTGCGATGCGTGCAGTACTTGAGAGTGTTGGTGTAAAGAATGTACTAGCAAAAAGTAAGGGTTCTTCAAACCCACACAACCTTGTAAAAGCAACCGTATTGGCACTAAGCGAGCTTCGTGACGCTTACAGCATAGCTGAAGCACGTGGTATCTCTCTTGGTCAAGTCTTTAACGGTTAATACCTTTGATGATAATGGAAAAGATAAAAATTAAGCAAATCAAAAGTAGAATAGGTGCAACTAAGTTACAGAAAGATAATCTTGACTCTCTAGGTCTTACTAAGACTAACAAGACTGTTGAGAAGTATGCTACTCCTATCATCATGGGTATGGTAGAGAAGGTTAAGCATCTTATCACTGTAGAGGAGGTTAAGTAATCCCCTCATAGTTATAACCAAATTTTTTAAGTAATCACTTTTTACCGTAAAAATAATGAATTTAAGTAATCTAACACCAGCCAAAGGTTCTAACAAATCGGAGAAGAGGATTGGTAGAGGTCAGGGTTCAGGTCGTGGCGGCACATCAACTCGTGGTCATAAAGGAGCACAGTCACGCTCGGGTTATTCTCGTAAGAGAGGTTTCGAGGGTGGTCAGATGCCATTGCAGCGTCGTCTTCCTAAGTATGGTTTTAATAACATCAATCGCGTAGAGTACAAGGCGATCAACATAGCTTCAATCGAGCTTATCGCTCAAAAGAGTGAGATCACTGAGTTTACTCCAGAGATCTTTGTTGCAGCAGGTCTTGCATCTAAGAATGATAGAATTAAAATTTTGGGTAACGGAACTCTAACTCTTAAGCTAACTGTATCTGCTCATGGTTTCTCTGCTAGCGCAATTGAGGCTATCGAAAAAGTAGGCGGTTCAGCTGTAAAACTATAAACTGATGAAAAAGCTAATCGAAACTATAAAGAATATTTTTAAGATAGAAGAACTTCGCAAGAGGATTCTCTATACTTTGAGTCTTGTTCTTATTTATCGATTGGGCAGCTTTGTAACTATCCCGGGTATTAATCCTGAGGCTCTAGTCAACCTGTCTAATCAGGTTGAAGGTAATGGTCTATTGGGTCTTCTGAACATGTTTTCGGGAGGTGCCTTTAGTAATGCTTCAGTATTTGCACTAGGTATTATGCCTTACATCTCTGCCTCTATCGTAATTCAACTTCTTGGAATTATGGTTCCATATTTCCAGAGGTTACAACGAGAGGGAGAGAGCGGCAGACGTAAACTTAATCAGTGGACTAGGTATCTAACAATCATCGTTCTTTTGATTCAAGGTCCTGGTTATCTAGCAAACCTACATGCACAGCTTCCAGAGGCTGCATTTGTAATGGGTCCATCGAGTGTCCTATTTACAGTTACAGCGCTTTTGGTTCTTATTGCAGGTACTATGTTTGTGATGTGGTTAGGTGAGCGTATCACGGATAGAGGTATTGGTAACGGTGTGTCACTAATCATTATGGTTGGTATCATCGCACGTCTTCCTCACTCTTTGTTTGCCGAAATTAATACCCGTTTCTCAGAGGCTACTGGTGGTGCTATTATGTTGCTAGTTGAGCTTATCCTACTATTCCTAGTAGTAGTTGCTACAATCGCTCTTGTACAAGCTGTAAGGAGAATTCCGGTACAGTATGCTAAGCGTGTTGCAGGCAGCAAGCAACTAGGTGGGGTACGTCAATACATTCCTCTAAAAATTAATGCGGCAGGTGTAATGCCAATCATCTTTGCTCAGGCACTGATGTTCGTACCGCTTTTCTTTGAAAGGTTTGAAGCAACAAGTGGTTTTGCTGCAGCTTTTGCAGACTACACAGGTTTCTGGTATAACTTTGTTTTTGCACTTCTAGTAGTTGCGTTTACCTACTTCTACACAGCGATCACAGTTAATCCGAACATGATGGCTGAGGACATGAAGCGTAACGGAGGTTTTATTCCTGGTATCAAGCCTGGAAAACCAACTTCTGAGTATCTTGACACAGTGATGTCGAGAATCACACTTCCTGGTTCTATATCGCTAGCAATAGTGGCAATTTTGCCAGCCTTTGCGATGAAGTTAGGAATTAATAGTCAGTTTGCACAGTTCTTCGGAGGTACTTCGCTGCTTATCCTTGTGGGTGTAGTGCTTGATACACTTCAGCAGATTGAAAGTTACCTACTACTTCGTCACTATGACGGTCTGATGTCAAGCGGTCGTATTAAAGGTCGCAACTAGTTTGCAAATTCTCTTATGAGAGAGAGTTGTCTAAAATTAAGAGAACAACAATCTAACATATAATGATAGATTTAAAAAGTAAAGAAGAGATAGAGCTGCTTCGTGAAAATAATTTGCTCGTATCGCAAACGCTAGCCGTAGTCGGCCAGCATATCAAAGCAGGTGTTACGACACTTGAACTTGATAAGATTGCGGAGGACTTTATTAGAAGTAATGGAGCGGTGCCATCCTTCTTAGGTTATGGAGGTTTCCCAAATACATTGTGTATTTCGGTAAACGAACAGGTAGTGCACGGTATACCCTCAAACTACGTTTTGAAGGATGGGGATATTGTTTCGGTAGACTGTGGCACGTTTATGAAGGGTTTTTGTGGTGACTCCGCATATACTTTTGCGGTTGGTGAAATTGCCCCCGAGACAGCAAGACTGCTCGAGGTAACCAAAGAGGCTCTTTTTAAAGGTGTGGAGCAGGCTGTTATTGGAAATAGAGTAGGCGATATATCTTTCGCCGTACAACAGCATGCCGAGACGAATGGATTCTCTGTTGTAAGAGAGCTTGTCGGTCATGGTATCGGCAAGAAAATGCATGAGAAGCCCGAGATTCCAAATTATGGGTCACGTGGTAGAGGTCCGTTACTGAAAAAAGGGATGGTGATCTGTATTGAGCCAATGATCAATATGGGATCTAAAAGTATCGTATTTGAACAAGATGGCTGGACAGTGCGAACTAAAGATCGAAAACCATCAGCACACTTTGAATTCGCAGTGGCTGTTACCGACAATGGTCCCGACATACTTTCTACTTTTAAGTTTATCGAACACTAAACTAAAAAATCAATGGCTAAGCAAGCGGCAATTGAAAAAGACGGCACAATTATCGAGGCACTCTCAAACGCAATGTTTAGAGTCGAGCTAGATAATGGCCACATTATCACGGCACACATATCTGGTAAGATGCGTATGCACTACATTAAAATCCTTCCTGGAGATAAGGTTAAAGTGGAGATGTCTCCCTATGATCTAACAAAGGGACGTATATCGTTTAGATATAAGTAGTTTTTTTTGTGGCGGTTTGTTTCCGTGGGACAATTAATTTTTTAAAAGTTTGAAAAATGAAAGTAAAAGCATCTATCAAAAAGCGAAGCGAGGATTGCAAGATAGTAAGACGTAAGGGTCGTCTTTATATCATTTGCAAAAAGAATCCTAAGTTTAAAATGCGCCAAGGTTAATGTTTTTTTTAATCTCTAACAAAAAGTAAGAATTTATGGCACGTATAGTCGGTGTTGATTTACCAAAAAACAAAAGAGGCATAATTGGCCTTACATATATCTACGGTATAGGTAGAAGCACGGCGCAGGAGATCCTAGCGAAGGCGTCAGTGGATGAGAATATTAAAGTTAAGGATTGGAATGACGATCAGATCACTTCGATTCGTAACATCATTACAGGAGAAGGTGGTTACAAAGTAGAAGGTGAACTTCGCTCTGCAATCTCTCTTAACATCAAGCGTCTGATGGACATCGGTTGTTACCGTGGTATCCGTCACCGTATTGGTCTTCCACTTCGTGGTCAGAGCACTAAAAACAATGCTCGTACTCGTAAGGGAAGAAAGAAAACTGTAGCTAACAAGAAAAAGGCAACTAAGTAATTTTAATCGATTATGGCAAAGAAAACTGCATCAGTTAAGAAGAGAGTTGTTAAAGTTGAGCCTGTTGGTCAGGCACACGTTCACTCTACCTTTAACAATGTTATCATAACGCTTGCAAACCAGCAAGGTCAAGTTATTAGCTGGAGCTCAGCGGGTAAGATGGGTTTCCGTGGTTCTAAAAAGAACACACCTTACGCAGCTCAAACAGCTGCACTAGATTGTGCAAAAGTTGCATACGATCTAGGACTTCGTAAGGTAAAAGTATATGTAAAAGGTCCTGGTTCAGGACGCGAATCTGCTATTCGTACTATCCATGGTGCTGGTATCGAGGTTACTGAGATTATCGATGTAACTCCACTTCCACACAACGGATGTCGTCCACCTGCAAGAAGAAGAATCTAATTCTTGTTCAGAGTATTTTATTTTTATATAACAGCAGATTAATTAAAAGAAGAAGAAATGGCTAGATATATTGGACCAAAAACAAAAATCGCCAGAAAGTTTGGCGAACCAATCTTCGGAGTAGATAAAGCATACGAGAAGAAGAACTATCCTCCAGGGCAGCACGGTCTTGCTAAGAAGCGTAAGAAAGTTTCTGAGTACGGCATTCAGCTAAAGGAGAAGCAGAAAGCTAAGGCTATCTATGGTGTTCTTGAGAAGCAGTTCCGCAGAGCCTTTGACGAGGCGCACCGTGCTCACGGTATTACTGGTGAGAACCTGCTTAAGAACCTAGAGTGTCGTCTTGACAACGTGGTTTACCGTCTTGGTATTGCACCTACTCGTGCAGCTGCTCGTCAGCTAGTATCACACTGTCACATCACTGTTGGCGGTAATGTAGTAAATGTTCCATCTTACTCTGTAAAGGCTGGTGAAGTTATCGGCGTTAGAGAGAAGAGCAAATCGCTAGAGGTTGTTGTTAACGCTCTAAGCGGAAGATCAAATCGCTATTCATGGCTTGATTGGGACTCATCTTCTATGACAGGTACTTTCCTTAACAGACCTGAGAGAGAGGATATCCCAGAGAACATCAATGAGCAATTAATCGTCGAATTATACTCTAAGTAGTAACATTAAATCTACTTAACTACTATGGCAATATTAGCTTTTCAAAAACCTGATAAGGTTATCATGCTAGAATCTACTGACTCTTTTGGACGATTTGAATTTCGTCCACTAGAGCCAGGTTATGCAGTTACTGTTGGTAACGCTCTTCGCAGAGTACTTCTTTCTGCGCTTGAGGGCTTTGCTATAACTACTGTAAGGATTCCTGGTGTGGAACATGAGTTCGACTCAATTCCTGGTGTAATGGAAGAGATGATCGATATCATTTTTAACCTGAAACAAGTACGTTTTGCTAGTCTATCTGAAGAGATAGATAGCGAGAAGGTCACAATTAATGTGGCAGGTCTTACGGAGTTGACAGCTGGATACCTTTCTAACTTCATGAGTTCATTCAAAGTTCTTAACCCAGATCTAGTTATCTGTCGCCTTCAGAGTGAGGTGAAATTCCAGATGGAGATCACAATCGGTAAAGGACGTGGATATGTACCAGCGGAGGAGAATATGCCAGCAGACGCTCAGCTTGGCTTGTTGCCTATCGATTCTATTCACACTCCAATCAAGAATGTTAAGTACTGGAGAGATGACTACCGTGTTGAGCAGAAGACAAACTTCGACCGTCTTAACATAGAGATTACTACGGATGGTTCTATCCACCCAAAGGACGCTCTAAAGGAGGCAGCCCAGATTCTAACACATCACCTTATGCTGTTCTCGGACAAAAAGATTACTCTTGATGTTGAGGAGAAAGCAGTGACTGAGGAGTTTGATGAGGATGTATTGCACATGCGTCAGCTACTAAAAACAAAGCTAACAGAGCAGGATCTTTCTGTACGTGCGCTTAATTGTTTGAAGGCTGCTGAGGTTGAGACAGTGGGTGAGCTTGTACGCTTCCAGAGAAATGACCTATTGAAGTTCCGTAACTTTGGTAAGAAGTCGCTATCTGAGCTAGACGAGCTACTTGAGAGTCTTAATCTTCACTTCGGTATGGACGTATCAAAGTATAGACTCGATAAAGATTAATTACGCCTATGCCTCTGTGAAGGAGGACTAGGGTATACGTTAAAAATCAAATGTACCTAACAAAATGAGACATAATAAAAAATTTAATCACCTAGGAAGAACTAGCTCGCACCGTAAAGCAATGCTTGCGAACATGGCTTCTTCTCTGATAATGCACAAGCGCATCAACACTACTGTTGCTAAGGCTAAAGCTCTTCAGATGTATGTTGAGCCACTTATCACTAAGAGCAAGGAGGATACTACACACTCTCGTCGTATCGTTTTCTCTTACATTAAGGATAAATATGCTGTAACTGAGCTTTTCCGCACAGTTGCTCCAAAGATCGCAGATCGTCCAGGTGGATATACTCGTATCCTAAAGACTGGTTTCCGTCAAGGTGACGCTGCTGATACTTGTTTTATCGAGCTTGTTGACTTCAACGAGACTTACGTTGCTACTGCTAAGGCAGAAGCTAAGACTAAGACTCGTCGTAGCCGTGCTAAGAAAGAGGCTGCTCAGCCAGCTCCAATCGTTGCTCCTGGTATCCAGGGCGAGGCACCACAGGTTCCTGCTAACGAGTAATCTTTAGCTTATATACAATAAAAGGAGAGTCCATTGGGCTCTCCTTTTTGTTGTTTTATGGTGTAGTAGTTTCTCTAAACATTGTATTAGGTATAAATTTACATTGAGTATATATGCATCTTGGTTACATTCTCTATGTAAAGTACCTTGATACCTCGTATGTGTGTTAAGGTTTCTTTAGTGCATTTAATTTCATGTTTGCTGAAACATAAATTGCATTCCCGCAAAACTTGTAAGCTCCTTTTTATACTCTCTATTTTGAATTTAATGTGTTGCCCACTTAAAGTATATCGAGTACCAAGCCATATGGCTTTTTTATTGTACAGCAAAAAACTAAATATTGTATAGTCTACAATGTTATCGTTAATGTGAAATTGGTTTATTTGTGTAATATAGTCTTAATTTTAACTCCAATATAATAATTAAAAGTTTATTTAAGTTATATATAATGGAATAGTTCTGTTCCTATTTATTAGTTAAATATAGGCTTAAACTCTTATAATTAAGCCTATTTGTCGGCAAATTCACCGAAATACAAAAATTGTGTTATCTTTGTATATAGTGATAAACGTAAAATGAAATATTATGAGAAGATTATTAATGTTCACAGCACTGCTCTCTACTATGATGGTTTTGCTATCTGCATCTTCGCTTTATGGTCAAAATTATGTTGATGAGATATATGGTATTCCCAAAGCAAAAGCAAAACCAAAAGTAGAACAACAACCAACTCAAAAGGCAACCACTCAGTCATATAGTAACCAATCGTCTGTCGATATTGACGAATACTATCCCGGAATGATAGAAGAGTCATTGACGGGTTCGATCTCGGATGATGACTACTATGCTCAGTCGGATGCTAATTACGAGAATCCATATAGTGGTGAAAGTGAAACAGAAAGTAGCGAATCTATCCAGATAAATGTTAACCATGTGTGGACACCATCGTGGTATGCACCTACATGGGTTTCGATTGGCCCTTGGTACCCATCGTGGTATGGTAGCACTTGGTATGATCCGTATTGGGGGCCATCGTGGAGTGTGAGCTTTAGATCGCCTTGGTATAACCCATGGTATACTCCTTGGTATGATCCATGGTACAGCCCTTGGTATGGCTATAACCCATATTATTATGGCCCACACTATGGTTATCGTCCATATTATGGCTATCGCCCACACTATGGTCACCATGCTCACTACCGTCCAAAATATAATCGCCATAATAGCGTATACGGTGGTGGTCGCAACCCTCACATGGCGGGTTCTCACCATTCATCGGGTTCGAATAAATATATAGCAGGCCCTAAATATACACGATCAACGACATCGGCTCAATCATCATCTAGCGGCTCTATTGCTAGGGATATAGACAGATATAACACACGAGGTCAAAACAGCTCGGTTACTTCGACTAGAGGTCAAAGCATGAGTTCGGGATCTAGTAACACGAGAGAGTACTCAAATCCTGTACGCTCGTCGAATAGTAACCGTAATAGCAATTTTGGCACAACCAGATCTAGCTCGCCATCTACTCGCAGTTATTCTGCACCTACACGTAGCTACTCTTCGCCATCTTCGGCAGGAAGTATTCGTGGTGGTTCGACAAGTGGTGGTATTCGCCGAAGATAGTAAGTGGTGTTGATAAAAATTAGAATATGAGAAATCTAAGAAGATATGCAATCTTGGCTGGTGCTTTGCTAGTAGCAGGTACGGCCTTTGGTCAGAGTACTTCTGATATTTTGAGAATGGGGCAAACTAATGGTGCTTTCTCTACGGCTCGTAGTGCAGGTATGGCAGGTGCATTTGGTTCGTTAGGTGCAGATGCTGCATCGATAACAATTAACCC
>CAYJIL010000021.1:24594-27932 GCA_964370235.1 uncultured Rikenellaceae bacterium
TTTGCAGCGCAAATTTATGGGCTAAGTCCATCCAGTATATACGACGAGCGAACTCCTTTGAAGCCATACCAAAATAGCGACCCATACTATTGGGGTGGTATGCTAGCCTATGGTACGGGGCTTTTGTTTGATGGTATTGACGGGCAAGGGAACAGCAGTTACCAGTTGGGTTATGTAAACGAACATGGCAACCATGTTGGATCGCTAACTCCTGGTGATTTGGTTTCGCCTGCGCTTTACAAGGATATAAAAGGTTATTCATCGGAGTTTAATCTTGCGTTGGGTGCCGAGCTCTTTAGCAAGCTATATCTAGGTATGAGTTTCTCGTTCCAAGACTATAGTTATAATGAGTATAGCTATTATAGCGAAAGAGCCGACAATCAAAACCGAGGCGACTTGGCAGAATTGCTATATGAGCAAAACGTAGATTACTATGGTAGTGCATTTGCGTTTAAGTTTGGTGCTAATATGGAGATAACAAAGGGGTGGCGTGTTGCCGCAGCTTTGCACACTCCTTCGTACTATACAGTAGATTCGGAGTACATTGCAGCTATGCAAAACTATTACTTTGACGATGCAACGAACTACTATCAAGAGACACCCTACTACCTTCAGAACATGAAGGTAAATACACCTATGCGTTTTATTGCTTCGACATCAAAGGTATTGGGTTCGAAGATGATTATTTCGTTAGATTACGAAAGAGTATGGTATAACAAAATGAAGGTTCGTGATATTGCCTACAACAAGCAAGGTGCTATTGATCTAACAAACGAAATTGCCGATACATATCGTGCAACAAACAACTTTAGAGTTGGCCTTGAGCGTAGGTTTGCAAAGAACTTTAGTGCAAGAGCTGGTTATGCTTTCTACCAGTCTCCGTACCAAGATCAGACAGACTATGGCAGCTACCAAAATTTAACATTTGGTTTGGGCTATCGAGTAAAAGGTTTTTACTTAGATTTGGCTTATGTTAATACAAAATCTGACCAAATACCAACAAAATATTATAGTGATAATTATGTTGCTAACGATGGTTCGGCTTCGAGCCTTAGCACAATGTATAATGAGTCGCTAAACCACAATATATTATTAACACTAGGATTTAGATATTAGTTATAACTGATTGATAATATTCGAGAAACCTCAAAGTAGTGTAGCTTTAACTATTTTAGAGGTTTCTCGAAATTTTTTGGATTTATAGACACCTTTGATTAACCGATGCAGAATGCTTTATGCTTGGAATAGGCGGCCAAAGCGTGCTTTGGGAGTGTGTCGTAATGTCAAAATTATATAGCTAGATTTAAAAAATAGTGTATATTTGTATAAAATAGTTACGTTATGAGAAGAGATGAGTTTGAGAAATTCGCAATAAAAGGGCAGGGTATATCTGCTCAAACACTTAGCGATTATAGTCGTATTACGGCAGCATATATATCGCCAACAATTACCGAGGAACGCAGGCTGAATGTGGCACAAATGGATGTTTTTTCGAGATTGATGATGGATCGCATCATCTTTTTGGGATGCCCCATCGATGACGATGTTGCTAACATTGTTCAAGCGCAGCTTCTGTTTTTGGAATCGGTAGATCCCGATAAAGATATTCAAATCTACCTTAACACGCCGGGTGGTTCGGTAAGTGCAGGTTTGGGTATATATGATACTATGCAGCTTATCTCTCCTCGTGTAGGTACTACGTGTACGGGTATGGCAGCCTCGATGGGTGCTATTCTGCTAGCAGGTGGCGAGAAGGGTATGCGCTCGGCACTTCGCCACTCAAGGGTGATGATTCACCAGCCACTAGGTGGTGCACAAGGGCAAGCGTCTGACATTGAAATTACGGCTCGCCAAATCCTAAAACTAAAGGGAGAGTTGTATCAAATTCTTTCTGACCATACTGGCAAAACAGTTAAGAAAATAGAGAAGGATGCCGACAGAGACTACTGGATGGACTCATCGGAGGCACTAGAGTATGGTATAATAGATAATTTACTCATAAAAAGATAAGATGGCAAACAGAAACGATAGATCATCAAAAGAAGGAAGGTGTTCTTTTTGTGGTAGACCCGAGGAGCAGTGCCCGGGGTTATTTGCAGGTAACAATGGTGCCTATATATGTATGGATTGTGTCGAGAATGGCCATCGCATAATTTCGGAGAATGCGCCTAAGGGAGCAGCAGAGCCTTTTGATATTGAGGCTAACGAACTACTGCGTCCAACAGAGATAAAGCGTAGGCTCGACGAATATGTGATTGGGCAAGACGAGGCTAAGAGATTCCTTAGTGTGTCGGTGTACAACCACTACAAACGACTTTTGCACAATAATGAAGAGTCCGATATAGAGATTGACAAGAGTAACATCATAATGGTGGGGCAGACAGGTACGGGTAAAACCCTACTTGCTCGCACAATTGCAAAGATGCTAAAAGTACCTTTTGCCATAGTTGATGCTACAACCCTAACCGAGGCAGGTTATGTGGGTGACGATGTAGAGAGTATCCTCTCTCGCTTGTTGCAGGTGTCGGATTACGACCCAATAAAAGCACAACGAGGTATTCTCTTTATTGACGAGATAGACAAGATTGCTCGCAAGAGTGACAATCCATCTATTACACGTGATGTTTCGGGTGAGGGTGTACAGCAGGCTTTGCTTAAAATCCTAGAGGGTTCGGTAGTGTCGGTTCCTCCACAAGGTGGTCGCAAGCACCCCGAGCAGCCGGGTATCCAAATCAACACCAAGGATATTCTATTTATTTGTGGTGGTGCATTTGATGGTATCGAAAAAAAGGTTGCCTCTCGCCTTAACCGCAGAGCGATTGGTTATTCAAGCACAGTAGATCGCAAAAAGGTAGATGATAACAACTTGTTAAAGTATGTAACACCAGCCGACCTAAAATCGTTTGGTCTTATTCCCGAAATAATTGGCCGTCTACCAGTTCTAACGCACCTTGAGCCGCTGAATCGTGAGGCTTTGCGCCAGATTCTAACCGAGCCTAAGAACTCAATCACAAAGCAATATACACGCTTGTTTGAGATGGATGGTGTTAAGCTAGAGTTTGAGGACGAAGTGCTAGATTACATTGTTGACAAAGCACTAGAGTTTAAGCTAGGTGCACGTGGTCTTCGCTCGATTTGTGAAATGATTATGATTGATGCAATGTTCAATATCGAGGAGACTATTGCAGGTGGCGTTCTTAACATCAATCTAGAGTATGCAAAGAGTCGCCTATCGGGCAAATTAGAGATTCTAGGATCGATATAATATATCGCAGTAAACTATAAAAGAGGTTGTCTTGAAAGTTCAAGACAACCTCTTTTATTATGGTATTGTTTAT
>CAYJIL010000022.1:0-27814 GCA_964370235.1 uncultured Rikenellaceae bacterium
CATTGTCGTGTTGTGCACACTAAACACACCATCCTTGTCCTATAATCTCAAAGCAGCACCTATCTTTATTGTATATTTTATAGTAACTGTAAATCGTATATTAAAATGTAGAGTGCTCAACTTAATCAACTTATTTGATACCCTGTCTAGCTCTATTTATAGTTTTGTACTAGCCTAAACCATCAGCTATTATTTTATAGCATCTACATAGTAAACCTCGTAATTAATTTATAGGTTATTGCTATCTTCTTAGCAGATATTATCGTTCGTAAAACTTCGCATATAATCTTATTTTAACTTTAGTATGCTATTGCCAACATCTAGCTCTATCTCTACCTTTGTAGTTCATGTAATAAATCATAGTTGAATAGTTAAAATTATATTTAAAACACAACTGTATCGATAGTTTTATTGAAAATTTACCTAAAAATGAATGATTCTTATTTAATTACTAAATTTTATTTTAAAAAGTAAACGTAATATGTGTTTCTAACATATGTATACAATGTATTGAATTGTAGCGTTTTAGTCTTTTTTTAAGCGTTTGAAATTTAATTATGAATTTCGATAAACATCATTTAATCCTTATTTATTGTGTAGATATAGGAATTTTTTATACTTTTGTAATGATTAGTGCTATTATGTAAGTAAAATTACTTATTTTATCGAAAGTAGTAACTAGTGTGCGTAACCCATGTATTAGGGAAAGTGCAACCCTATAACATAATTACATATTATTAACCAAACTACCCATGCACAAGAATATTACTCCGCTACTGAAGAGTCGAATATACTCTTTTTGAAACAGATTTATAGTACACTAAACTTCTGCACTAGATATTCTATATGCAGAAAAATTAAAAACAAAAATTATGTTTAGAAAATTAAAACCTGTTGGCTTGCTGTTACTGCTTGGCTTTTTTGCCGCTCCAGGAGCAACTATAGCAAGTTCTAATATTTCAGTAACAATGTCGCAGCAGAATGGTTCTGTAAGTGGTGTTGTTTTGAGCGAAAATGAACCAGTTATTGGTGCAACAGTAATCGTGCAAGGCACTTCTAAAGGTTCAATTACAGATATTGATGGTAAATACTCACTAACAGGACTATCTACTGGTGATGTACTTGAGGTATCTTTCTTAGGTTATACAACTCAAACAGTTACATATAACGGTCAATCAACACTTAACGTTGAGTTAGTTGCGAGTGCGCAGCAAATCGATGATGTTGTCGTTGTTGGTTATGGTACAATGAGAAAAAGCGACGTAACGGGTTCGATTGCAGTCGCAAAAGGCGATGAGATGATTAAGGCACAGTCGTTTAGTGCGATTGACAACCTACGTGGTAAAGCTGCCGGTGTAAATATCTTCTCTAACTCGGGTCAGCCAGGTGGCGGTAGCCGTGTTATTATTCGTGGTATTTCTACTATCAATGCATCTTCGGATCCTCTATACATCGTTGACGGTGTTGCAATGGAGGACTTTAAATATCTTAACCCTAATGACATCGAGAGTATCGAGGTACTAAAGGACGCATCTTCGGCTGCTATCTATGGTGCACGTGGTGCTAATGGTGTAATCCTTGTTACTACTAAGCGTGGTGGTAAGCAAGATGGTGTTAGAGTTAGCTACTCGGGTTCTGTTAGTGTTTCTACAGCTGCATCAGAGATGGATGTAATGACTTCTGATGAGTGGGTAGATGCATTTATGATTGGTCTTGAGAATGAGAACAAGTATGTATTTAACACAGACGGATCACACAAGTATAACTGGAATCTAGATAAGTCGTATTGGTTTGATGATGAGCGTTTCTTCGACTCTGAAGGTAACCCAATCTACGATACAAACTGGCAAGATGAGGCAACTCGCACAGCGATTTCTCATAACCACCAGCTATCTATCCAGCAAGCAGCAGGTAAATCATCTATTGGTGCTTTCCTTAACTACACAGATCAGCAAGGTATCATGCTTAACACTTATGAAAAGCGTGTTAATGCAAAGATGACTTATGATGCTAAGCCTAAGGATTGGCTTTCGACAGGTGTTAATATGTCTGTAAATCACACATGGGGTCGTTCAACATCTGAGGATGGTGGTGGTCAAGATGCTCGTCGTACAATGATTGAGATGCTACCATGGCTTCCTGTTCAAGTTGATGGTGACTACACTACATCTGCTGTACCTCAGTTTAGCAACTGGCAGCCAGGTTTCGAGGGTATGTCTAACCCAGTTATGCTACTAGAGGGACAAACTAAGATGAACTACCGTACACAAGTGTTTGGTAACGCATCTCTTACTTTCCACCTAGCAGAAGGTCTAGACCTTAAAACTCAGTTAGGTATCGATATGCACAACCGTGAGTACAAAGAGTATTCGGGTACTGAGCTAGCTAATATCTCGGCTCCAGGTGGACGTGCTATCTTTAATAACACAAGCACAGTTTACTGGCAAGAGGAGACTTACCTTACTTACAACAAGAACTGGGGTAAGCACCGTCTAAACGCAATGGCTGGTCTTTCATGGCAAGCTCGCCAGTACAACTATAATGGTATCCAGACAGAAGGCTTCTCTGATGACTTCTTCCAGTGGTACAACATGGGTGCTGGTACAAACCCAAGTTCTCCATCGTCTAGCTATAACGATTGGGCTATGAACTCATACTTCCTACGTGCTGCATACTCGTTTGATAACAAGTATATGGCTACTGTTACTACTCGTGTCGATGGTTCGTCGAAGTTTGGTCCTAACAGTAAGTATGCATTCTTCCCTTCACTTGGTCTAGGTTGGAACATCTCTGAGGAGCAATTCCTAAAAGATGCGTCTAAGATCGACCTTCTAAAACTACACGCTAGTTATGGTATTACAGGTAACAGTGAGATTGGTACTTATCAGTCGCTATCTCGTGTAACAAGCGGTACTCTTCTACAAGGTGATAACCGTGTTCCTTATACTTATATTAGCACAATGGCTAATCCAGATCTTGAGTGGGAGAAAACATCTCAGCTAGATGCAGGTGTTAACCTAATCATGTTTGGCAATCGCCTGAATATTGATGTTTCGGCTTACTACAAGCTAACGTCAGATCTTCTTCTTAGCCGTCCAGTACCACATTCAAGTGGTTTCTCTTCGGTATATGACAACATTGGTGAGGTTTCTAACCGTGGTGTTGACGTGATGATCTCTACAAAGAATATCACAACAGAGGACTTCTCTTGGAACACAACTCTTAACTTCAACTACAACAAGAACCGCATCGAGGCTCTTGGTACTAATGACGAGGATATCGAGCCAGGACCATGGTGGGTATCGGGTTCTCAGACTATTCTACGTGTAGGCGAATCTCTAGGTGCATTCTACGGATATGACCGTGAGGGTATTTGGCAAGAGCACGAGGCAGCTGAAGCAGCAGCAGCAGGTAGCTATGTTGGTCGCCCTAAGCGTTCGGCAGAGAAGCAAATCCTAGGTAAAGGTACACCAGACTTTACTGGTAGCTTTATCAACGAGTTCCGCTACAAGCAGTTTGACTTTACACTAGATATGCAGTTTGTACTAGGTGTTGACATTATGGAGCAGTACAACCACTCTGTGTATGACCGTTTTGGTATCACAAATGGTTTGTCTAGCATTCTTTACGATGCTTATGATCCAGTAAACAACCCTAACACAATGCAGCAGGCTATCTTCCTTACTAACTCTGGTCACGCAGGTCAAAACACAGAGCTTGACTCGGAGTGGATTGCAGACGGTTCTTACCTAAGAGCTAACCTTATCCAAATTGGTTATACTCTTCCACAGAGCCTATGTGAGAAGTGGGGTCTATCGTACCTACGTGCTTATGTTGGTGTAAACAACGCATTTGTTATCGATTCAAGCGGCTTTAGTGGTTACGACCCAGAGGGTAGTTCACAAGGATCTAACCAGTGGGGACAGAACATGTTCTTCTTCCAATATCCAAAACCAAGAACAGTAACTCTAGGTGCTAGTCTAACATTCTAGGAACAGATAGGTACAATTAAAAAATGAGAATAATGAAACAGAATATATTAATACTAAGTGCTGCTTTGCTTCTGGGTGCTACTAGTTGTAACAGCTTCTTAGAAGAAGATCCACGTAGCCAAGTTACCTCTGCGTCGTATATTACAACAGAGGCTCAAGCAATAAGTAACACCAACTACCTATATAGAACTGGTGCTCCTAGTCTGTATGCTTCGACTGGTATTTATGCAGGTTCTAAATCTATGCTAGGTGGTTATGTGTCTGGTTACTTTGATAATGAGTATGCAGGTCAAGAGATTGTTGTTTCTCATAGTAAAGCGCTAACACGCAACGCTGTGAATATTGCAAACGACATGGACGGTATTTGGGATGCTTGTTATCGATCTATCAACGTAGCTAACAAAGGTATTGCCGAGATTGCAGGTGTTGAAGGTATAGATACAAATACAGCAACTGAACTAATAGCTGCAAGCAAATTCTTTAGAGCATACAACTACTTTGTGCTTGTAAAGACATTTGGTAATGTACCAATGCCAACAGAGCCAACAACATCTCCAGAGGGTCTTGAGATTCCTCAAACTCCAGCTGCCGATGTTTATGCCCTAATTATTAGCGACCTTAAAGATGCTGTTGCAGGTCTTCCTAGTGGAGCATTCTACAACAACTCAGGCGAGGTAACTAGCAATGTAGCTAATGCACTTCTTGCAAGTGTTTATATGCAAGTGAGCGGTTATCCTGTTCAAAGTAATAACTACGCTGGTGCACTTACAGCAGCAGAGGCAATTATTACTTCGGGTTACCACTCTCTAACAGCAAATGATGACCTAGGTCAAAACTCTGCTTACAATAAACTGCGCAAGACAGATGGTCTGCCAGAGGTAATTTACGGATATGAGTATAACGATGCAGTATCTACAAGTGGTTGGTGGCCAGCGTCGTCACTTCCTGCTTCGGCTGCAGGTTGGAACGTATTCCAGTATGTTATCACTAACAATACTTATGGTCTTAGCAACGGTATCTTCAATATGTATAACCCACAAACAGACCTTCGTATGCAAGAGAAGCAATTCTTTATTAACGAGTTTGAGGGTGTAGATAAGAATGGTAACGCAGTTAAGCATACTATCTCTCCAGCATCTAATTACTACTTCTATGACGAGCAAGCTATGCTAGAGACAGGTCGTGGTACAAAAGATGTTAACATTTACCGTTATGCAGAGATTCTTTTGATTGCTGCTGAGGCAGCTGCTCAAACAGGTGATCTTTCTAAGGCTGCTAACTACCTATCTCAGGTACAAGCTCGTGCTACATTGACAGGTGCAACAGCAGCAGAGATTGCTTCTTCTCTAATGTCGCTATCTAAAGATGCACTTATCGAGGAGATTTGGTCTGAGCGTCTTCGTGAGCTTCCACTAGAGTTTAGAATTTGGGATGATATTTGCCGTACACGCAAGTACCCAACATTCAGCGAAGCAAACAAAGGTAAAGTTACTTTTATAGACGTAGTTGGTGCTACGAGCCCATGGGGTCCTACCTTTACTGAGAAGGATCTACTATGGCCAATTTCTACTAATGAAATGCAGCGTAACCCGCAGTTGGTTCAGAACCCGGGTTATAACTAGTAGTTTATTATAAATAATTAGTTTAAAAGAGGTGCGACGCTGAGAAGCGTCACACTTTCTGACCAGCGGAGGCTATTTCGAATTATTCGAAGTAGCCTCCTTCTTTTTTTATGTTATTGATTTGTGATAATTGGCTACGTAGGTAATTGGTGTGCCTATTACTTAAAGTTTATATGTTACTTGCTTAAGATATTGAAATTACGTAAGGTTTAGATTTTATTGAATAGCAATATTATCGTTGATGCTTTATATCAACCAATACTTACATAAGCCTTTATAAACAGATTACCCCATAGGAGTTTGGTTAAACTCCTATGGGGTAATCTGTTGTGTGATTTAAATCATCGCTTAACTGCGACGATCTATGGTTTATATGTTGCTTTAGTTAATGGCAATTTCGTCCATAAATACCCATGCATTCTCGCCTTTGCGTGTGCCCTCTTTGTGCACGCCTATATTCTGGGCAACTACCTTAATATACCTTGTTTTAAATGGTGATTTTTCGATAGTAAACGTCTTGATGAATGCATCACGGTTGGTATCTTTTATGTTTTCAAGTTTTTCGATTAGCTCAAAATTCTTACCATCTAGCGACGAATAAACCTCGATACTCGGTGGCAGTACTACCTGAGTAACGGCTAGGTGCTGAAAATAATTTAGTGCAATTGTCGAAACCTCTTGCTCTTTGTGCAAATCGAGAGTAACAATAAAATCCTCTTTCTCGACACCCTGAAATAATTTAGACTCACCGTGCTTGCTAGAGTGTAGATTGTCTACTAGTGCACTATCGCCACCACCACTATATTGTGGATTGTATGGGTTCTCGTAGCTTACCTTTGCCCCAACAGCCTTGTTCATTAGCATATTCATCTCTTGCAAATACCCAATCTCTTTGCCATCTTTGAATGTTTGTGCCTTTAGATCGGTGCACTCGGTAATGATTATTGGCTCGCTGTATAGCATCGATTTTGTTGTTGGCTTGCTACCATCAAGTGTATAGTATATAGGGTTTGATCCAATTTCGGTAGCGAGAGTAATCTCTAGCGTATCGCTCCCTATCATCTTGTTTGTGATGGTTGGTGTAAATGCGCTTTGTGCATAGTTGTAGCCTTTTGCGTCATATCTATCTAGCTGAACCAAAAGCCTATCTTTGAACGATTCCCAATCCCTAGCGTCTTTTTGCGACCAAAGTACTTCGCTCATAGCCGATAGGCGAGGTAGCATCATATACTCTAGGTGCGACATTGTTGGTATTTGCTCTGTCCAAATATTTGCTTGGCCGCCAAGTATATGGTGTTGGTTTTCGGGTGTAATATCTTGGTGTACGGGCTCAAACTCATATACTCTTTGGGTGGGCGTAAAACCTCCCCACGCTTGTGGCTCGTGGTTGCTATTGCCTTGGTAGTGGTCGAAATAGCAATGGCTACCCGGTGTCATAATAACATCGTAACCACTATTTGCCGATTTTACACCATTATCAAACCCTGTCCACGACATTACGGTTGCTTTGTCGGGTAGTCCACCTTCGGTAATCTCGTCCCAGCCAATCATTTTTTTGCCTTTGCTGACAATGTGGTCGTTCATACGCTTCATAAAATATGATTGCAGCTCGTGGCCATCTTTTAGCCCCTCTTTTTGCATGCGTGCCTTGCAACGTGGGCAGTTAAGCCACTGTGCTTTGGGTACTTCGTCGCCACCAACGTGAATATACTGCGATGGGAATAGCTCGAATGTTTCGTCAAGTATATTTGCCAAAAATTCGAATGCACCATCGTTTCCAGCACAATATACTTGTGGTGTACCTTTTGCATTTTGGCAGGTATAGGCAGGGTAGCAGGCAATTGCTGCATCGGAGTGTCCAGGCATTTCAATTTCGGGAATCACCTCTATATATCTGTCGGCTGCATAGGCTACAATTTGCCTAATATCATCTTTTGTGAAATAATCGCCATACCACTCTGCTTGGTTTGCTTGGGTTCTTTCGCCTTTGAATAGTTCGAAATTTTCCCAACATTTCCCGTTAGGTGTAAGCTTGCGATATGCACCTTTTTGGGTTAGAAGAGGGTAGCGGTCAATCTCTATTCGCCAACCAACTCCATCGGTTAGGTGAAGGTGTAGCTTGTTGATTTTGTGGTATGCAAGAATATCGATAAATTTCTTTACCGAATCGACTGGCTGAAAGTGACGTGCCACATCTAGCATTACTCCTCGCCATGCAAAACGAGGTTTGTCTACTATCTTTGCACCACTAATTGTTTGTCCATCGATTAATTGCTCTAGTGACGATAGTGCACGATATATACCCTCGTTGCTTGATGATGATATGTTAACTCCCTTTGAATTTGCGTCAATAATATATCCCTCAGCCGTTAGTGTATCGAGTGCTTGGTCAATAATTAGGTTAATTGCGCCACTATTTGTGCCATTTTGTTGCACTTGGCTAGCAATTCCCTTGTCTTTTAGCATGTCGATATATTGTGATGCAACTTTGCTAAGTGCATCGTTTTGTGGCGATGTAGTAACAACAACATTGCTAGGTATTTTGTAGTTACTTGATGTTGTTGTAGTTGACGATGGCTT
Source organism: uncultured Rikenellaceae bacterium (assembly GCA_964370235.1). Taxonomy (GTDB): domain Bacteria; phylum Bacteroidota; class Bacteroidia; order Bacteroidales; family Rikenellaceae; genus CAYJIL01. The sequence continues at coordinate 8,195 of CAYJIL010000022.1, forward strand.
GGGAATAATGTTTGTAGTTGTGCTCTTGTGTGAGCATGCTGCAAACAAAAGTACTGTAAGTAATACGGGTATTGTTTTAAGTTTCATTCTAATAGTTATTTATGGTTAATTTGGATTGAGGTTGTGTGGTTTATAATCTTGACTTAAAATCCTCGTATCCAAACTGTTTGATTAATTCCATTGTGCCATCTGTGCGCTCCAAATATATTGATGGAAGGTTGACACCATTAAAGGTATTGTTCTTTACCATTGAGTAAATAGCCATATCCTCAAATATTACTCTGTCGCCAATGGCTAACTCTTTGTCAAACGAATAGTCACCAATAATATCACCTGCTAGGCATGTTGGGCCGCCAAAGCGGTAGGTGTGCGCCTTTTCGCCAGCTTCTGCGCTATTTTGTAGTGGTGGACGATATGGCATTTCTATAACGTCTGGCATATGGCATGCTGCCGAAGTATCTAGTATTGAGTTAACGACACCGCCATTTGGAATGAAATCTAGCACCGATGCAACCAAAAAACCAGCGTTTAGTGCAACAGCCTCTCCTGGCTCTAGGTAAACCTGCAAGTCGTACTTCTTTTTTGCGTAGTTAATTGTGTCGACAAGCAAATCTATGTTGTAGTCTTCTCGGCTAATGTGATGCCCACCCCCAAAGTTCAGCCATTTTAGCTGAGTAAGAAGATGCCCAAACTTTTGCTCTACATGCTCAAAAGTAGCTGCAAGTGCCTCGGCTCCTTGCTGGCAAAGAGTGTGAAAGTGTAAGCCTTCGATACCCTGTGGTAGCTCGCTAAGTAACTCGGCAACAGTGCCCATGCGTGAGCCCGGTGCACAAGGGTCATATATTGCGTGCTCTTGTTCAGAGTATTGTGGATTGATGCGAATACCACAAGATATTCCTTTTACCTGCTCGCTATATCTGTTATATTGTTGTGGTGAGTTAAAGACAATGTGGTCGCATATTTGTGTAATAGCCTCAAAATCGCTAGGGATATAGGCAGGCGAAAAAATATGCACCTCTTTGCCCATCTCCTCGTGCCCCAAACGTGCCTCGTGCAGCGAGCTAGATGTTACACCATCTAGGTATTGGGCAATAATATCAAAAGTTGAGTACATCGAAAAGCACTTTGTTGCAAGAAGAATTTTGCAGCCCGTGCGCTCTTTAACACCTTTTAGTATCTCTAGGTTTTTGCGAAGTAGTTTCTCTGAAACCACATACGCAGGTGTTGGTATTGTTGAATAATTCACTGTTCTTTACTTTTTATATATAACCACAAGCCACCCACCGAGAACGGGGATGGCTTGCAGTTGTGAATATATTGCTTAATTAGTCTACTAGTACTGGGTTGAACTCCTCAATCCAAGGTAGACCACACTCGTTTAGTTTTTCCATGAATGGATCTGGGTTGAACTCCTCTACGTTGTAAACACCAGCCTTTTTCCACTGGCCAGTTAACACCATCATAGCACCAATCATTGCTGGAACACCCGTTGTGTATGAAATGGCTTGTGAGCCAACTTCACGGTAACACTCTTGGTGGTCACACACGTTGTATAGGTAGTAGTGCTTTGTTTGACCATCTTTCTTACCAGTAAAGATACAACCAATGTTTGTCTTGCCTTTTGTGCGTGGGCCTAGCGATGCTGGGTCTGGTAGGATAGCCTTTAGGAACTGAAGAGGCACAATCTCACGACCCTCATACATGATAGGCTTGATAGATGTCATACCTACATTCTCTAGCACGTTAAGGTGTGTGATATATTGCTGACCAAATGTCATAAAGAAACGAATACGCTTAACACCTTTGATGTTGATTGCTAGAGACTCTAGCTCTTCGTGGTGTAGTAGGTACATATCTTTCATGCCAATTTGTGCGAAATTGTACTCACGCTTAATTTCAAGTGGCTTAGTGTGCACCCATGCACCATTCTCAATGTAGCTACCATCGGCAGTAATTTCACGAATGTTAATCTCTGGGTTGAAGTTTGTAGCAAATGGGTAACCATGGTCGCCGCCGTTTGCATCCAAAATATCGATGTACTCAATTTCGTCGAAGTGGTGCTTTTGTGCATAAGCACTAAAGATACCTGTTACACCAGGGTCGAAACCACAACCAAGAACAGCTGTAATACCAGCTTTCTCGAAACGCTCACGGTATGCCCACTGCCAGCTATACTCAAACTTAGCTGTGTCAAGTGGCTCGTAATTTGCTGTATCTAGGTAGTCTACTTTGCACTCAAGACAAGCATCCATAATTGTTAGATCTTGGTACGGAAGTGCAACGTTAATACATATATCTGGTTTAAACTCATTCATAAGAGTAACTAGCTCAGGTACATTGTCTGCGTCAACCTGTGCTGTGTGAATGATAGTTTCTGTTTTTCCCTCTAGCTCTGCCTTAAAGTAGTCACACTTAGACTTTGTGCGGCTAGCAATCATAATCTCTCCAAAAACGTCGGAGTGTTGGCAACATTTGTGTATCACTACGCCGGCAACTCCACCTGCGCCAATGATTAATGCTTTTTTCTTCATCGTAGAAATATTAAAGGTTTATTATCTTTTAAATTTTGTATTGCTCAAGAGTGTAAAGTTATAAAAAATGGTATTTACTCCTATACTCCCGCTCTTTTTTATTTTATGGTAGCAAGTAGCAACTCACGTACAACCTTGCAAGCTACTGCCGTTGATACTCCGCTAGCGTCATAGTGTGGTGCTAGCTCGTTAACATCCATACCCACAACGTTTAGTCTATCGAGCTTTGTAATAACATCGACAAGCTCGGTGAATGAGATACCACCAGCCTCGGGTGTGCCCGTACCTGCAAATATAGATGGGTCTAGCACATCTAAGTCGAGTGTAAAGTAGACAGGCTTGCCTGCTAGTTTTTGTGCTATCTGCTCAAAGGTTTTTGTTGTGAACTTTTCTCTGTATATTCCCTCTAGTGCAAACTCGTTGCGCTCGCCCGAGCGTATTCCAAACTGATAGATGCGATTTTTGCCTACTAAATCGAAACAACGTCTCATAACACAAGCGTGCGAAAGCTCTTGCCCTAGATAATCGGTACGAAGGTCGGCATGTGCGTCAAGGTGCACAATCACAACATCGGGGTAGCGCTCAAGCACAGCTTTAAACTGAGGTAGAGTAACAAGGTGTTCGCCACCAATCATTAATGGAATTTTTTTGTCGCTAAGGATTTGCTTGCTACACTTATATATCATATCTAGCGAACCCTCAACATTACCCATAACAAGTTCTAGGTCACCCATGTCTACAATAGAGTAGTCCTCTAGGTCTCTGTCTTGGTATGGCGAATATGTCTCAATACCAAATGACTCGCTACGAATAGCCGCAGGGCCAAAACGAGTTCCTGGTCTGAATGATGTTGTTTGATCCATCGGTGCACCAAAAATTACAGCCTTTGCATCTTGGTAGGATGCATCGCAACCGATAAATGTTTGTATGTTAGCTTTTATATCCATCTTAGTATCCTAGAATTTTGAGCATCGATTTGTAGCTCTGCTCCTTTGCAAATAGTTTTGTTGTATAGCCGCCATTGTCGTCCTTGTCTACTACAATTAGCTTTGGGGCAGGTATTAGGCAGTGTTGAACACCTCCAAAACCGCTCAAGCTCTCTTGGTATGCCCCCATGTGGAAGAATCCAATATACTGCTCCTCGCCCGGTTGTAGTTTAGGCATGAATATAGCGTTTGAGTGTGCTTCGGCATTGTAGAAATCTTCGCTATCGCAAGTTAATCCACCAAGGTTGACACGCTCATACTCTTTGTCCCAGTTGTTGATTGCTAGGAATAGGTATCGCTGATCTATTGCCCAAGTGTCGGGCATTGTTGTCATAAACGAGCTGTCGATCATGTTCCAAAGCTCTCGGTCGTTCTGCTGCTTTTGGTTGATGATGCTATATAGCATTGCACCACTTTCGCCAACTGTGTAGCTACCAAACTCGGTGTAGATGTTTGGCTCGGGCACATAGTTGTTCTCGCATGTGCTCTTGATTTGCGAAACAATCTCCTCTGCCATGTAGTCGTAGTCGTACTCAAAATTCAAGTGGTCTTGAATAGGGAATCCGCCACCAATATTTAGCGAGTCAAGCGATGGACATATCTTTTTTAGCTCGCAATATAGCTCAACTGCTTTGCGTAGCTCGTTCCAGTAGTATGCCGTGTCTTTAATGCCTGTATTGATGAAAAAGTGCAACATCTTTAGCTTGATGTTGGGGTTCTTGTGTATCTTCTCCTTATAAAAGGACATGATATCATTATATCTTACACCAAGGCGAGATGTATAGAACGTAAACTTAGGTTCCTCCTCAGACGCAATTCTTATACCAATGTTAAGTTTTAGATCCGACGTGTCGTAAAGGTCTATCTCAAACTTATTATCAAGGATTGGAATTACATTTTTGAAACCAAGGCGTATCAAACGCTCGATGTTCTCGATGTACTGAGGACGTTTGAATCCGTTACATATAATATAAGTATCTGGTTTAAGTGTCCCCGATTCGTATAGGCTTTCGAGTATGTTAATGTCGAATGCCGACGAAGTTTCGATATTTACTTCGTTCTTTAACACCTCGTCAAGCACAAAGCTAAAATGTGAGCTCTTTGTGCAGTAACAGTAGTGGTAGTCAGCATTATAGTCAACCTTTGCCATTGCTACATTAAACATGCGGCGAGCACGCTGTATGTTCTGTGAAATTTTTGGTAAGTAGCAGACTCTTAGTGGTGTACCATACTGTTTGATTATGTCTACTAACGGAATGCCAAACCACTCAAGATTGTGGTTGTTTGTTGCAAAAGCCTCTATCGGAAAGTCGAAGGTTTGCTCAATTAAATCAGAATACTTGTTTTTCATTCTTGTTCATTAATGGAATGTAATTAAGTTACATTGCCTTAATTTGTATTATCTAATCTATTTTGTTTTAGAATGTGTGCGCAAATGTAGTAAACTTTATGTGAAAATACAAGACTTAAATGAATATGTAGTAGTATCTTAAATATTTTGGGTGGTATATTGCAAAAAAAAGACGTTTCGAATTAACTCGAAACGTCTTTTTAACGGTGTGGGAGCAAAGGGAGTCGAACCCCTGACCCTCTGCTTGTAAGGCAGATGCTCTAAACCAACTGAGCTATGCTCCCTCAATTGCAGTGCAAATATATGGCAAATATTTTTAACCACCAAATTTTGTGTAAATATTTTTTAATTTTTATCGAAAATAGTTGTTTTATGCGACTTTTGTTACATTATAATACAATATTTAATTTTTTTTAATTACATTTGAAGTTATTTTTATGCACATTAAATTAGCACATGGATAGGTTAGAAACAACGGCGGCGCTACTCGATACTCTGGATCGATTGAGAGAGGAGTGTCCTTGGGATCGCAAACAAACAATAGAGTCTTTGCGAGATAATACAATAGAGGAGTGTTATGAGCTTGTAGATGCCATTAATAGTGGCGACTTTGTAGGCATAAAAGAGGAGCTTGGCGACTTGCTACTACACGTTGCATTCTACTCTAAAATTGCATCAGAAAAGGGCGAGTTTACATTTTCGGACGTAGCCAAGGCCGTTGACCAAAAGCTAATATATCGCCATCCGCATGTTTTTGGCGAGTTAGACCTATCGACTAGCGACGAGGTTGTCTCTTCTTGGGAGGCAATCAAGCAAAAAGAGCGTGCAGGTAAAGGCGTGCTTTCGGGTGTTCCTTCGTCGCTTCCGCCGCTAGTAAAAGCATTTAGGGTGCAACAAAAGGCATCGGCAGTTGGTTTTGACTGGGATGAGCCAGCACTGGTGTTTGCAAAAGTAAAAGAAGAAATTGCCGAGGTAGAGGCCGAGCTTACAACAAACAACAAAGAGGCTCTGTCATCGGAAATAGGCGATGCTCTGTTTGCGCTAGTGAACTTGGCTCGCAAATATGACATCAACCCGTCTGATTCGCTAGAGGGTGCAAACAAAAAATTCATGAGCAGGTTCAACTACATTGAATCGCAGGCTGCAAAAGCTCAAACGACTATGCAGCAAATGAACCTCGATCAAATGGAACAACTATGGAACGAGGCCAAACAGATAGAGCGAAAATAGGCTCTAGGGTGAGAGAATAATAGCAATTTAACAAATAATATGGCACTAATTAAAACAGTAAGGGGTAACACCCCACAGTTTGGCGAGAACTGCTTTCTTGCCGAGAATGCAACTATCGTTGGCGATGTAACAATGGGTAAAGATTGTAGCATATGGTTTGGCGCAGTACTTCGTGGCGATGTAAACACTATTACAATTGGCGATAGAGTAAATATTCAGGATGGAGCAGTGGTTCATACACTATATCAGCGATCGACTACAACTATTGGTAACAACGTGTCGATTGGTCACAATGTAGTAGTGCATGGTGCAACCATCGAGGATAACTGCCTAATAGGTATGGGGGCTGTGGTGCTAGATAATGCTGTAATTGGTAAAGGATCTATAATCGCCGCCAATGCACTTGTGCTTACGGGGACAATCGTAGAGCCCGGTTCGATATATGCAGGTGTGCCAGCCAAAAAGATAAAGAGTGTCGACCCACAGCAAAATCGTGATATGATCGAGCGCATAGCAAACGACTATATGATGTATGCCTCGTGGTATGATAATGAGCAGGAGTAATTATGAGTTTAGTAGTCACAAATAGTAAACAGGACTTTCTTTTCGATCTCATTAAAAGTCTATCGAAGGCCGAGAAGCGCAATTTTAAGCTCTTTGCCACTCGTCAGGCGGGTAATGCAGATGCAAAGTTTATATCGCTGTTCGATGTGATGGATTCTCTGAGCGAGTATGATGAGGCTAAAATTCTAAAACGAAGCACCATTAAAAAAGGGCAATTGCCCAATGCAAAAGCCCATCTTTATAGGCAAATACTTGTTGCGTCACGTCACATTCGTGTGCAACATAATGTTAGCATGGAGCTAACCGAGCAGATAGACTTTGCTAGAATTTTGTATGATAAAGGCTTATATAAGCAGAGCCTAAAGATATTGGCAAAGGCAAAAAAGAGTGCAGTTTATATTGGTGAGCTTACAACGGCTCTAAAGATTGTAGAGTTTGAAAAGAGTATCGAGCTACTAAACGTAACTAACAGCACCTCGACACGTGCCGAGAGTCTATCTATTCAAACTACTCGACTTTGTAACCTAATAGATAGTACAAACCGCCTATCGAACCTCTCGATTCAGCTTTATAGCCTATACTTAAAGCTGGGCTATGTGCGTAGCCAAAGAGACCTAGACTTGGTAGAAAAGTTTTTTGTGCCCAAAATAAATAGTTATACCGATAATAAACTGTCGTTTCTAGAGAAGCTACACCTATACCAAGCAAAAATGTGGTATGGATATATTCGCTATGACTTTAAGGCTAGTTATCGTTATTCGAGCAAGGTGGTACAGCTATTCTCTGAGCGCAAAGAGATGCGCCCAATCCTATATGATCAATACCTAAAATCATATTCAAGGTTTTTGGAGTCACTGTTCTTGATTGGCGACTATCCTAGGCTCAAAAGTGCACTCGAAACATATGAGGGTGTGGCAAACGAAATTGCCGCCGAGAACGACCATGCCTATATACTTTCTAGGCTTTCGCTCTTTTACAACAAAATTAACATTGCCTTTATGGAGGGTAATTTTAGTGGTAGCCTATATTTAGTAGACGAGGTCGAAGAGTTCTTAAAGGGGTATGGCTTGTTGGTTGATACACATTATAAGATGTTGCTATACTATAAGCTAGCGTGTCTAAACTTTGGTTGTCAACGATTTGTTGAGTCGATTCACTACTTGCAACACATTATTAAATCAAAGGATAATACAATTCGACGAGATTTGCAGTGTTTTGCTCGCATTCTCAACCTAATTGCATCTTATGAGTCGGGGCAGGACTATAACCTAGAGTACCAGATACGAAACGTGTATAGCTATATTGTAAAGATGAACGATATGCACATAGCCCAAAAAGAGGTAATAAACTTTTTGAAAAGGCTAAATTCTATATACGCCTCCGATATTAGAGCAGAGCTTAACACGCTTTATTCTAGGCTGCAAGAGCTATCTTCACATCCATACGAGCGCAGGCCATTCCTATACCTAGACATTATATCGTGGCTAGAGAGCAAGTTGCAAGGAGTGAGCGTTGAGCAGGTAATACAAGCAAAATTTGAGCGTAGTCAAAATAGCAGACTAAAGGCTTAATTTTATAAAGAGCCAATAATTTACTACCTTTGTACTTTGCCCCAAGTGTGGCAGCTCATTAAAAGAAAAATACGAGTAAAATAAGAATATATGTTGACAATAAGACAGATACGTGAACAAAGAGAGCTAGTAATCGAAAGGCTAGCAATAAAGGGTGTTGATGCAGCTCCCATCATCGATCAAATTGTAGTGGCAGACGATCGTCGTCGTGAGCTTCAGCAATCAATCGATGGAATTAACAGCGAACTTAATGGCATGGCAAAAGAGATTGGTATGCTATTCAAGGCAGGCAAGGCCGACGAGGCTGCTGCTGCAAAAGACAAAGTTGCTGCATTAAAAGAAGAGGTTAAATCTTTGGAAGAGGCATCAAAGGAGAATGACGCTGTAATGAGCGAGCTAATTGTTCGTCTACCAAACCTACCACACACATCGGTTCCTTCTGGCAAGAGTGCCGAGGATAACCAAGTGGTGAGAGAGGGTGGTGTGATACCAACTCTTTGTGAGGGTGCAGTTCCACACTGGGAACTAACATCAAAGTATGACATTATTGATTTTGAGCTAGGTAATAAGCTAACAGGTTCGGGCTTTCCGGTATATAAAGGCTTGGGTGCAAGATTCCAGCGTGCTCTAATTTCATACTTCTTAGACAAAAACACATCGGCAGGATATAACGAGGTTTTGCCTCCGCTTATGGTTAACGAGGCATCGGGCTTTGGTACGGGTCAGCTACCCGACAAAGAGGGGCAAATGTACCATGCTACGGCAGACAACTTCTACCTAATTCCAACGGCCGAAGTTCCGGTAACTAACATATATCGTGATGTTATCCTTAACAAAAGCGACTTCCCTGTTAAGGTTACTGCATATACTCCATGTTTCCGCCGTGAGGCTGGCTCTTATGGCAAGGACGTAAGGGGTCTTAACCGTCTGCACCAGTTCGACAAAGTAGAGATTGTTCAGCTATCGCTACCCGAGAGCTCGTATGAGGCTCTTGATGGCATGGTTGCACATGTCGAAGAGATTATCAAGGAGCTAGAGCTACCATATCGTGTACTACGTTTGTGTGGTGGTGATATGAGCTTTACTTCGGCACTAACGTTTGACTTTGAGGTATTCTCGGCAGCGCAGGATCGTTGGTTAGAGGTATCTTCGGTTTCTAACTTTGAGTCGTTCCAAGCAAATAGGCTAAAGCTACGCTATCGTGGCGAGGGCAAGAAAACCGAGCTTGCACACACGCTAAATGGTAGCTCGCTTGCGCTACCTCGCATTGTGGCAGCACTACTAGAGAACAACCAAACCCCCCAAGGTATTCGCATACCAAAGGTACTTGTACCATATATGGGTGGTGTTGAATATATTAAATAAGCGATATGGATATTTCGTTAGTTGTACCAGTATATAACGAAGAGGAATCTCTGGGCGAGCTTCATGAGTGGATATGCAGAGTAACCAAAGCCAACAATCTTAGCTTTGAGCTAATTATGGTTGACGATGGTAGCTCAGATAACTCGTGGAGCGTGATAGAGTCGCTTTCGAGCAAAGACGATAGGGTAAAAGGCTATTCGTTTGCTCGCAACTATGGTAAATCGGCAGCTCTATATGTTGGCTTTGAGGCGGCACAGGGCGATGTTGTAATTACCATGGATGCCGACTTGCAGGATTCGCCAGACGAAATTCCAGAGCTATATCGCATGGTAAAAAAAGAGGGATACGATCTTGTTTCGGGGTGGAAGCGCAAGCGTTTCGACCCACTTGGCAAGACGCTCCCAAGCAAGCTCTTCAACCGCACGGCACGCATTTTTTCGGGTATCAAACTACACGACTTTAACTGTGGGCTAAAGGCATATCGCCTAAAGGTAGTAAAGAGCATCGAAGTATATGGCGAGATGCACCGCTATATTCCTATTCTTGCATCTAAGGCAGGTTATAAGAAAATTGGCGAAAAAGAGGTCGAGCACCAAGCTCGCAAGTATGGCTACTCTAAGTATGGCTGGGAGCGCATGATTAAAGGCTATCTAGATTTGTTGACAGTCTTGTTTATGACTAGCTTTGGGCGTAGCCCGATGTACCTTTTTGGAGCGTTGGGGACACTCACATTCTTGGCTGGTGGAGCAATAACAAGCTACATAATTGCACAAAAGCTAATGTTGCAAGCAGCAGGGCAAACCGCTCGTGCGGTAACCGATCAGCCACTATTCTTTTTGGCACTCATTGCTCTTGTAGTAGGTGTACAGCTTTTCTTGTCGGGCTTTATTGGCGAGATGATTATTCGCAACTCGGCATCACGCAATAGCTATAAAATAGACAAAACTGTGTAGTGCAATAAAATAAGGAGGTGATATGACTGGTGAATCGGGTAATTTTTTGACAGCGTTTTTGCTCACTCTTTTTGCAGGAGGAGCAACGGCAATTGGTAGTCTTATTGCCTTTGCTGCCAAACGTAGTAGCAAGATCTTCTTATCTACATCGCTAGGTCTATCGGCTGGAGTGATGATATACATCTCTTTTGTCGAGCTATTTGCCGAGAGTAGAGTTGCTCTTTCACACCACTATGGCGACAAACTAGGTTATGGTGCAGCTATACTTTCGCTATTTGGTGGAATGCTTATAATTGCGCTCATCGACCACTTTGTCCCTTCGGTCGAAAACCCCCACGAGGTGCGTTCGGTGGAGGCTATGGACGAAAAGAACACTAGCAACCGCAAGCTAATGCGCCTAGGTGTAATGTCGGCGCTAGCCATTGGTATTCACAACTTTCCCGAGGGTATTGTTACCTTTATGGCAGGGCTCGAGGATATGTCGATTGCTATACCAATTGCTGTTGCAATTGCTTTGCACAACATACCAGAGGGTATTGCAGTATCGGTACCCATTTACCATGCAACAGGTAGCAAGAAAAAGGCACTATACCTATCGATGGCATCGGGGCTAGCCGAGCCAGTGGGCGCTGTGCTTGCCTATTTGGTGCTTGCCCCTTTTATATCGGAGGCACTTATGGGTATTTTGTATGGTGTGATTGCAGGGATTATGATTTTTATTTCGCTCGATGAGCTATTGCCTACCGCTAAGGAGTATGGCAAACACCATTGGGCTATATTTGGGGTAGTTTTGGGAATGGCCATCATGGCGTTTAGTCTCTACCTTTTTGAGTAACCTATTTAGTCAAAAACGTACGGATAACAGTGTCAAAAATTGTGAAAATATATGGGGATACCCCATGTGATAAATCGCTCCAATCTATTTGCAAAGTACTACGAGCAGGAGGGGTAATTATATATCCTACCGACTCATACTATGCTTATGGATGTGCAGTATCATCGGTTAAGGCAATTGCCAACCTCAAGAACATAAAAGGCAAGCAGGGTAATAACCTTTCGCTTGTTTGTAGTTCGATAAGTATGGCATCGCAATATGCCAAAATTGATAATCGCATGTTTGCTATTTTGAGAGAGAACACGCCCGGCGAATTTACGTTTATTCTCTCGCCTTCGTCACTTGCGCCTAGCAAGTTTATGGAGACAAAAAATAGCGTTGGTATTCGCATTCCATCTAGCCCCATTGCTGTGGCAATTGCCGAGGCACTGGGCGAGCCACTTGCATCAACATCTATTACTATGGATATGCTAGATGCCGAGGATAGGGGCTCTTGTTCGCTAATATTTGATGAGTGTGCAAAGCGTGTAGACCTAATGGTAGATGGTGGCGATTTAGATGTTGCACCCACTACGGTAATCGACCTAAGAGAGGGTAGTGACCCCCTTGTCGTTCGTCAAGGGCGAGGCGATTTAATATTTTAATTTTTGTAATTTATAATGAGTCAGTCAACAAACAAATCGCTATTTTGGAACGAGGCAGCTACAAGTTCTCTTTTCATAGGCGTTGTATATACAATAATGCTATTTTTGGAGTTCAAGCTCCCAATCGAAACCGAGGAACTCTCGGGGCAAGTGTTTTCTTTTATTAGAATAGGTATCTATATTGGAATGTTATACTATGCTCAAAAACGCTACCTTGCCAAAAGGGGCGATCTTGGGCTCACTTACACTCAGTCGGTAGCCTTTGGCTCGACAACAATGGCACTTTCGGGTGTTATATATGGTATTGGTTACTTCTATATTTTTAACTATGTAGCAAAAGATTACTTCTTGGATGCTTTTAAGCAAATTGCCGATGCAACTAATCTTAATCCAGACCTTTTGCAAGAGAGCCTAGCTCTAACAGTAGAAATGTACTCCTCGCCACTATCGTGTGTGTTGGCAATTGCTGCATCTTCGGCAATGAACGGTATATTTCTTTCGGCGCTAGTGTCTATTTATACCCGACGTAAACCTCGCAATGAGGCATAGTAACAGCTTTAAATTAATAATATGTATATTGTAATAACAACTTTTTCGGTTGATCCAAGGCTCCACGACAAGTGGTTAGCACTAATGAGCGATCACTTTATTCCATACCTAAAGCAAAAGTGCGAGGGTGATGTTACATTCTCAAAACTCTTGAATAATGACACTCAGTCACACACCTACTCTTTGCAGTTAAAGGCTAGTAGCGTGTCGTTTTTTAACGAATACACTAGTGTTCATTTTAATGAGTACTTAGCTATTGCTACCGAGCTTTTTGGTGATGCAGTGCTACACTTTAACTCGGTATTAAAGGTTATCGAGTAATGAGATTTGTGTTAACAACGTTGGCTATTTTGGCTCCATGTCTGCTATTCTCACAACAGTTTGTTGAGAGAACGGCTAACGAGAGATGGTGGGGAATGGCTATATCGAAAGAGGGAACAACAATATCTAGGCAAGATAGTTTGCCTAGTGGTGCCTATACCTCGCAGCTAGTGTCCTCTAGTGGTCGCTACATTGCAGCGGATGAACCATTTGTTTTTGCCTTTGAGGACGATGGTATTCGCATAAAAGCACCACAACCACTCAAAGTATCAAAAACAGGTAAGACGCTACGTGATGCCACACTACTGCTTAGCCAGCGTAACAATTTTAGGCAAGAGCAAAGCGACCGCATAAACTATGTAGTAGAGGCGAGTGTCGATATACTCACACCTTTTCTAGATTTAATCAAGAGCGGTAAACTGCCCAATGGCGATATAATTGTAAAAGGGTGGGAGAGTAGCCCCGGTTCTTTGGCATTTGCCGATGAGGCTATTGCAGCTCTGCTTACCGAAGTATCGAACCAAGGCTTTAACACAATTTTGGAGGTTAGCCCTCTAATTGCAGCTTATGGCGATAGAGCCAAAGATGCAATGGCACAAAATTTGGTAGTAAAAGGTAGCGAGGGCGAAGTGCTACTGTTAACCGATATGGGATTTTCGCTAATATATGACCTAGCAAATCCTACGGTAGCTACGTTCTATAATGATATGGTATCTCGTGCTCTAGAGCAATCGGCTAGCAAAGGTATCCTATATAATCACGAGTGTCGTGGGCAGTTGCGTGGTAAGTTAAGCGATAACGAATCACTCATGGCATCGGTATTTGCGGCCAATGTCGAGAATATTTTGCTATCAAATATCCCTGCCTATGGTGGTAGTTTGGCATATCAGTTCGATGGCGCTAGTAGCGTACAAAATTTTATTGAGCTAGCAACCAAGTTACCATATGGTAATAATCTCGATTTTGTGGTAACCAAGCATCCACGTCAGCAGTCTATATGGCTATCGCTAGCGTCTGCTCTAATGAGCAACTACAATATTTTTGTAGACAAAGAGCTTTTGAGTAATCCACAAATCGTGAGCCAAGCTATGAATATACGCTCTAAGCTAAATTCGGTGATTGAATCGGTAAATAGCGAACACATTAAAAACGGTGCACCAATCATTCGACACATGGAGTATGAGTTTCCACAAAAAGGCTTTGGTAATTGCCTCGATCAATTTATGATTGGTAGCAAAATTCTAGTAGCTCCACACACCAAAAATGGTGGACGCATGGTGCGCCTACCTAACGGGCGATGGCGAGATAGCCAAGGACATTTAGTAAAAGGACCTGCCGTAATTGTGGCAGCACAATCTAATATATTGCCATACTACGAGCGAGTAAAGTAGGCATCATACATAAAACAGTAAAATTATGCACAAATCAGGATTTGTAAATATAGTTGGTAACCCCAATGTGGGTAAATCGACACTAATGAATGCACTTGTAGGTGAGCGTATTTCTATTATTACATCTAAGGCTCAAACAACTCGACATCGTATTATGGGTATCGTAAATGGCGACGATTTTCAGATCGTCTACTCAGATACTCCGGGTGTTCTAAAGCCTAATTACAAGCTACAAGAGTCGATGCTTAACTTCTCGACCGGAGCACTTAAGGATGCCGATATCATTCTTTATGTTACCGATACTATTGAGCAGGCAAACAAAAACATCGAGTTCATAGACAAAGTACGCCTTAGCGGTATTCCTACAATTCTTATCATCAACAAGATTGACCTTACCACTCCCGAGAAACTAGATGCAATGCTAGAGACTTGGAAAGAGCTATTGCCAAATGCACTTATTGTTCCTACTTCGGCACTCAATAAGTTTAATGTAGACAACCTATTCAAAGAGATTTTGGACAGGCTGCCCGAGGGCGAAGCATACTTTGACAAAGGTGCGTTGACAGACAAGAGTCTTCGTTTCTTTGCATCGGAGATTATTCGTGAAAAGATTCTTACTACATATAGTAAAGAGATTCCATACTGTACCGAGGTAGTAATTGAAGAGTACAAAGAAGAGGCAAATATCGACCGCATTCGTGCTACTATATTTGTAACTCGCACTTCACAAAAGGGTATCATTATTGGCCACAAAGGTATTAAGCTAAAGTATGTGGGTATCGAAGCTCGCAAAGATATGGAGGCATTCCTTCAAAAGAAAGTATATCTAGAACTCTATGTAAAAGTCGACCCAGACTGGCGTGATAATCAGCGTAGATTACAGAGTTTTGGCTACATGGGCTAATGCTATGTGTTTGATTTATAACATAGGCCAGCGGCTATGTGTAAAATAATAATAAAAAATGGTAGATTTACTTGGTAAGTCTACCATTTTTTATATATCTTTGGGTGTTGTAATGAAATTTTTGACCTAAGAGTCTAATTTGATTAAAAAATGTTATAATTTTTATAATTATGAATGTAAAGAGAATATTGGATGATCTATCCAAAAAACACCCAGGCGAAAGCGAGTATTTGCAAGCCGTACACGAAGTACTAGTTTCAATTGAAGAGATATATAACGAGCACCCCGAATTCGAAGCAAATAAAATTGCCGAGAGAATTGTTGAGCCCGATCGCATTTTTACTTTTAAGGTGCCGTGGGTAGACGATAGTGGTACTGTTCAGCAGAACTTGGGCTACCGTGTTCAGTTCAATAATGCTATTGGCCCATATAAAGGTGGTTTGAGATTCCACTCTAGCGTAACGCTAAGTACTCTCAAGTTTTTGGGCTTTGAGCAAACTTTTAAGAATGCGCTAACAACACTTCCGATGGGTGGTGCAAAAGGTGGTTCAGACTTTAACCCTCGTGGTAAATCCGACGGTGAAATTATGCGCTTCTGCCAAGCATTCATGTGTGAGTTATGGCGTTTTATTGGTCCCGATACCGACGTACCTGCTGGTGATATTGGTGTTGGTGCACGAGAGGTGGGCTACCTATATGGTATGTACCGCAAGCTAGCACGCGAGAACACAGGTGTACTTACGGGCAAGGGTATGACATTTGGTGGTTCGCTTATTCGTCCCGAGGCAACGGGCTTTGGAGGTGTTTACTTTGTAAAACAAATGTTAGAGACTATGGGCGAGAGCCTACAAGGCAAGACAATTGCAGTGTCGGGCTTTGGTAATGTGGCTTGGGGCGCTGCCCTTAAGGCTACACAGCTAGGAGCTAAGGTTGTAACTATTTCGGGTCCCGATGGTTATATTTATGACCCCGAGGGTTTAGACGAGCAAAAGATTGACTATATGCTCGACTTGCGTGCATCTAATAATGATGTTGTAGCACCATTTGCCGAGATGTTCCCATCGGCTACCTTTGTAGCGGGCAAACGTCCGTGGGAGGTTAAGGTAGATATTGCTCTGCCATGTGCTATTCAAAACGAGCTTGATGGCGATGATGCCAAGGCACTAATTGCAGGTGGTGTAATTTGTGTTGGCGAAGTTTCGAATATGGGTTGTACTCCTGAGGCTATTGAGGCACTACTCGATGCCAAGGTACTTTATGGCCCGGGTAAGGCAGTGAACGCTGGTGGTGTTGCTACTTCGGGTCTTGAGATGACACAAAATGCAATGAAACTAAACTGGACAGAGCAAGAGGTTGACGATAAGCTTAACCAAATTATGCACGCTATCCATGTTGCTTGTGTTAAGTATGGTACCGAGCCCGATGGCTATATTAACTATATGAAAGGTGCTAACATTGCAGGTTTCATGAAGGTGGCACGTTCGATGATCGAGCAAGGAATCATCTAGTATATGTTGCAAATAGTATATTTATAGCATTGCTGTAAACTATACGCTGTTTTTAATTGGCAAGTAGAGAATATCTCTGCTTGCCAATTTTGTTTATACAGCTAGCTAGTGTTTTATGGTATGTGTTTATCGGCAAAAAATGGTATCTTTGTATGTATTTTAAAATTGAAAACAAATTTTATAATGAAGAAAATAATAGTAACATCGCTATTAGCGTTTTGTGCGCTAAATAGCTATGCTCAAAAACGCTCCCTAGAGTGGAGTGATGTAACGAGCTGGAATCGAATTACAGCAAAGCAATTGTCCGACGATGGCAAATATGTTGCAGTAGAGACAGCGCCATGGATAGGCGATGGAATTACAACCCTTTATGGAACAAATGGCAGCGAGCTAAAGAGTTTTGATCGTGCACAAATCATCGACTTTACGAGCGAAGGTCTTTTGATGCTCAAAATTCAACCTGCCAAGGCACTAGTAGACTCTCTTACTCTAAAAAAGGTAAAGAAAGAGAAGATGCCTATGGCTGTGTTATGTGCATACAACCCAGCAGATGGTACAGTAATTAGTGTAGATTCGCTAGTAGACTACAAAACATCCGACAAAAATGGCTCGTGGCTTGCCTATCGCACAGGTAGCAAAAAGCAGCTACACGTAACCAACTTTGATGGCGAGCAGTTCGCTTTTGACGATGTCGACAAATATCAATTCTCAAAAGAAGAGGGTCGATTGATATTTAATCGTTTTGTTAAGGATTCAATATCTAGCGTAGGGGTGATTAACCTTAACAAGGCTAAGGTTGCATACCAAATCAACCTAGAGAAAACCGATAAACTAAAGACCATTGCCGTAAACTCCAAAGGCGAAGGCGCTATTACTGTTGTTGGCGAAAACAAGGACGGTAGCCAAAATCACCTATATCTTACATCGGCTGATGGGCTAACCGAAATTAAGCCACTGGGCAATAACGCTATTATAAACGAGAATCTTTCGCCATACTTTAGCGAGAACGAGGAAGTGTTATACTTTGGTAGCTCGCAGCCCTATGAGGTTGCGGACAGCACAATACTCGATAGAGACAAGGCAAAGGTAGATGTTTGGGTGTGGGACGAGCCTAAACTCCAGAGCCAGCAGGTTGTCGATAGAGACAAGGATGCAAAGCGAGCATTTATTGCACAATATATAATTGACGATGCCAAGGTAATGAATATAAGTGGCGAGGAGTATCCGCTTGCAACCATCTCTGAGGGTGGCGAATATGCTCTTCTTCGCAACCTCGAGCCATACCAAATGGAGAGTATGTGGAAAGGCGTGCCAAGGTATGATGTAGCACTTATGAACCTATCAAATGGCAATACGGTAGCCATAGATAAAGGTATTCGAGGCGAATTTAACCTTACACCAAATGGCAATTACCTATATTGGTATCAGCCATGTGATAGCTCTTGGTACTCCTATTCGGTAGCAAGTGGTAAGCAGCTAAAGCTAACTTCGCCCCAGAGCCTAGTGGCATATAACGAGCTTAACAGCACACCATCGTTGCCACGTAGCTATGGTGTAGCTTTTGTGAGCGAGGACGATCAAAAGGCATATGTTTATGACCGATATGATATTTGGGAACTAAGCCTCGATGCAAGTGCATCGCCACAAAGAATTACCAACGGTAGAGAGAACAAGATAACATATCGTGTAATAGATCTCGATACTCAAAAGAGCGAGTATAGCAATGGTGATGAGCTGTTTTTGTCGCAGTTTAACGATGATACCAAAGAGAGCGGTTACTCTTCTATGAAGCTAGGTGCTAGCAACATGCCAAAGAGCCTTGTGATGGGTAAGTATCGCTATCTTGCGCCAACAAAGAGCAAAGATAGCGATGTGCTAATGTTTACAAGGGAGAATTTTGAGGAGTTCCCCGATGTTTATATTTCGGATATTGATTTTGCAGTAGATGCCACACAAATTACCCACCTAGTAAAACAGCAAGAGCCATTTGTGTGGGGTAGTGTCGAGCCAATTAGCTGGGTGTCGCTAGCAGGTGATACTTTGCGTGGTAACCTATACAAGCCACAAAATTATGAGGAGGGTAAAAAGTACCCTATGATATGTAATTTCTATGAGACAGATTCTGACAATCTGTATTCTTATCGCATGCCGCAGACCCACCGTTCGACTATCGATTACCACTACTATACAAGTAATGGGTATATAATATTTAACCCCGATGTAAAGTACTATGATGGTTATCCCGGCGAGAGTTGCTATAACTCTATAATGCCCGGTATCACAAAAATTGTAGAGAGTGGTTGTGTCGATATTGAGAGAATTGGTGCACAAGGTCACAGTTGGGGTGGTTATCAGGTGGCATACCTAGCTACTCGCACCAACTTGTTTGCTGCTATTGAGTCGGGTGCTCCGGTAGTGAATATGTTTAGTGCCTATGGTGGAATTCGCTGGCAAACGGGCTTGAATCGTTCGTTCCAGTATGAAATGGGGCAGAGCCGAATAGGTGGTTCGATTTGGGAATATCCACTTCGTTATAGCGAAAACTCACCTATATTTACGATGGATAAGGTAACTACACCAATTCTTATTATGCATAACGATATGGATGGCCATGTGCCTTGGTATCAGGGAATCGAGTATTTTATTTCGCTTCGCCGCCTAGGTAAGCCTGCTTGGATGTTGAATTATAATAATGAGCCACATTGGCCTTTGAAGCAAGCCAATCAGCTCGATTTTCAAACTAAAATGGCGCAGTTTTTTGATTACTATTTGAAGGGTGAGCAGGAGATGCCAAAGTGGATGCGTGGTGATAAATAGGTAAGTGGTGGTGCGCTTTACTACCTCCCTCACGGTTGTTGAGGTTGTCGGTAGTACACTTTATCACCTCCCTCACGGCAGTGAAGGTCATCGGTAGTAC
>CAYJIL010000023.1:0-27517 GCA_964370235.1 uncultured Rikenellaceae bacterium
TATGGAAAAGATTATAGGATTAATGAATGCGCCATTTACGCCAATGAACGCAGATGGAAGTATTAATTTAGAGCCTATTGCTAAGTATGCTCAAATGTTGGCAGCAAACTCAATAGTAGGTGTTTTTGTGAATGGATCTTCGGGCGAGGGTTATATGCTCACTGTCGAGGAGCGCAAGATATTGGCTGCCGAGTGGGTGCGTGTTGCACCGCAAGGATTGAGAGTCATGGTGCATGTTGGTAGTTGCTGTTTGCGTGATAGCCAAGAGCTTGCACGCCACGCAGCCCAAATTGGAGCGTGGGCAATTAGCACAATGGCACCGCCATTCCCAAAGATTGGGCGAGTAGAGGAGCTAGTAAAATATTGTGAAGAAATAGCTAGTGCAGCGCCACAACTGCCATTCTATTTTTACCATATTCCAGCATTTAATGGTGTGTATCTACCAATGCTAGATTTCTTAAAGGCAGTTGATGGTCGCATCGATAACTTTGCGGGCATTAAATACACCTACGAAAGTTTATATGAATATAACCAATGTAGACAATACAAAGGTGGCAAGTTTGATATGCTGCACGGCCAAGACGAAACCATTCTAAACTCGCTAGCGCAAGGTGGTGCACAGGGTGGAATTGGCGGCACAACCAACTACAATGCAAGAGAACTTGTAGGCATTGTAAAGGCATGGAACGATGGCGATATCGAAACCGCTAGAGAAAAGCAAAATTTTGCTCAAGATGTGATAAATGTAATTTGTCGCTATCGTGGTAATATAGTGGGAGGTAAGCGAATAATGAAGTTAATGGGTATTGATTTGGGCCCCAATCGTGTGCCATTCCAAAACCTTACCGACCAAGAGGAGTTGGCTATGAAGGCCGAACTTGAGGCAATTGGTTTCTTTGAGCGTTGCAATAAACTTTAATTTTTTGAACAGATGAAACAAGAAACACAAGATTTTTTGCAGCAATGCAGAGATCGATATTTGCATGATCTAACAACCAATATAATGCCTTTTTGGCTAGAGTGTGGCATGGACAAAGAGAACGGTGGGCTTTATACTTGTCTCGATCGTGATGGTACGCTGATGGATACTACCAAATCGGTTTGGTTTCAGGGGCGTTTTGCGTTTATATGTGCCTATGCCTATAATAACGTAGAGCAAAAGCAAGAGTGGCTAGATGCTTCGCTTAATTGCATCGAGTTTTTGGAACGTCATTGCTTCGATAGCGATGGCCACATGTTTTTTCAGGTAACAGCACAGGGCGAGCAGGTGCAAAAGAGACGCTATGTGTTTTCGGAGTGCTTTGCTGTGATGGCAATGGCCGAATATGCCAAGGCATCGGGCGATATGAGCTATGCAAAACGAGCAATGCAGGTATATGAATCTATGCTAAATATGCTGAATACTCCCGGTTTTCTTGCACCCAAAACCACTGTCGAGGCACGTGGGCACTCTATTACAATGATGTTGATTAATGTGGCTTTGGTACTGGGGCAGGTGGTAGATAGTGCTGCTTTGTTAGAGCAGATAAACAAGTCGATACATGACATCGAGCACTATTTTATGCTGCCTCAATACAAGGCATTGATGGAGATGGTAACACTCGATGGCGAGTTGATAGATACTTGTGCTGGGCGAACAATCAACCCGGGGCATTGCATCGAAACGGCGTGGTTTATGATGGCTGCATCTAAGCACACTCCCAATGCCGAGCACGTAAATTCGGTGGCATTGCAAATTCTTGACTGGTCGTTTGATTGGGGCTGGGACGAGGAGCATGGCGGAATAATTAATTTTAAAGACTGTAAAGGCTTCCCACACCAAGACTATGCACAGGATATGAAATTTTGGTGGCCGCAGTGCGAAACAATAATTGCCGCATTATATGCCTACAAAATTTCGGGTGACGAAAAATATCTGGAAATGCACCGCAAAATGCACGAGTGGACATATAAACACTTTGTCGATAACGAGCATCGTGAGTGGTATGGCTACCTACATCGTGATGGCAGCGTGGCACAACCTGCAAAGGGTAATATATTCAAAGGCCCTTTTCATATTCCACGAATGTTAATTCTTGCATCGCAATTGTGCGATGATATACTAGAGGGCAAATAACGCTGCTAGATTTACAATAAAAAAACAAGAGGTTGGATAACAAACGATTTTGCATTCTCTTAGGGTTTTGCTAATGGTTTATTGCCCACCCTCTTGCTTTATATGACAAAGTATAAAATATTTTTTTGTGCATTCGCCCTTTGGTTTCCATCTTTCCCAAACACGTTCTGACTAACTACCCAATACGCCTATGAAAAACTTACTTCTAATTCTCATTTTATTTATTGCCACATCATGTGGTGTCGAAAACTCTCGCAACCACACCTCTATTGAGTGGGAGCAGCTACCTTCGTTTGTTGATACGCTTGGTCGCTCGGCTGCCTATGCTGCCATTGTAGATGGTGATTTGGTGGTTGCAGGTGGTTGCAATTTTCCTGCTAAACCAGCTAGTGAAGGAGGGCAAAAAAAGTTTTATTCCGACATCTACACCCTACAAAACGGAGCGTGGGAGCTTTCTAGCCTAACACTACCACAGCCCTCGGCATATGGTGTGAGTGTGCAAATTGACGATGAGTTTTATTTGGTGGGTGGTACAGCAGATGGTAAAACTTCGCTAACTAGCATCTATCGATATTCGCCCAAAGAGCTTACTACTCTTAGTCCCATGCCACAAGGCAGAGACAACATGGGTGGGGCTGTAATTGGTTCGAGTATATATGTAGTTGGTGGTTTGTCTAACGGTGTTGCAAGCAATGACGTAATGGTATATGATACTCAAGATGACGAGTGGAGCGAAATAGCTCCTCTGCCGGGTGAGCCACGTGTGCAGCCAATTGTCGTTGCACAAAATGCAGCCGAAGAGATGCGCCTATATGTGTGGGGAGGATTTAATCCCACAACAAAAAAAGTGCTTGCAAGTGGTTTTGCATACTCGCCTAGGCTTGGCGAATGGATGGCTGTTGAAAGCCTACCCAAGGCTATGGCAGGTGGTGTGGGCACGGTGGCTGGTGTGCACTCAATTATTGTAGGTGGCGGAGTAGACCAAACACGTTTTGAGTATGGTTTGGCTATAAAGAGCGATTCTCTCAAAAAAGATTATATGACTCGCAGTCCCCAGTGGTATAACTTTGGTAGCGAACTATATTCATATAACACCATTGTCGACCGTTGGACAAAAACGGGCGATATTCCCGTTGCTAGAGCAGGCGCAACACTTGCCACAAACAAAAACGATTGGTTTATGGTAATGGGCGAAACTATGCCGGGTGTGCGATCGGCACAGGTGTGGGGTTCACAAATTGTTTCGCAGCGTTCGTTTGGTTGGATTAACTGGAGCGTAATTGTGGTTTATCTATTGGCAATGATTGGCATGGGGGTATTCTTTATGTTTAGAGCCAAAAGTTCTGACGATTTCTTTCGTGCAAGTGGTCGCATTCCTTGGTGGGCTGTGTCGGTTAGTATCTTTGCTACTATGCTATCGGCAATTACCTTCATGGCTATTCCTGCCAAAACATATGCTACCGATTGGAAGTATTTTTTGATGGCAATAACCATTTTTATTGCAGCTTTCCCCGTAGTAAAATATTACTTACCATTCTTTCGTAGGCTCAATATCACATCGGCATATGAGTACCTAGAACTACGATTTAGCTGCACACTTCGCACAATATCTAGTGTGTTGTTTATCTTCTTTATGACAGCACGCATGGCGTTAGTTTTGTATCTGCCATCGCTTGCACTGGTTGCTGCTACGGGCATCGATATATATAGCTGTATTTTGCTGATGAGTCTCATTACCATAATTTATAGCTCGATTGGCGGTGTCGAGGCCGTAGTGTGGGGCGATGTAGTGCAGGGAATAATATTGATGGGTGGCGCGCTGTTTACCCTTGCGTTCCTAATTACCAACACCAATGGTGAATTTATGCAAATAGCCCTTGATAACGATAAATTCAATATCCTAAATTTTGATTTTGACTTTACCAATGCAACGTTTTGGGTGGTAGTAATTGGCGGAATTGCCTCGCAGGTTATATCATACTCGTCGGATCAAACCGTAATTCAGCGATATATGACCGTTAAGAGCGAGAAATTGGCAGCCAAAAGTATTATTACCAACGGTGTAATGAGCATTATATCATCGCTAGTGTTTTATATGATTGGAACGGCTCTATTCACATACTTTCAGAGCCAGCCCCAAGCGCTAGATGTGGCGCTACCAACGGCTGACTCTATATTCCCGTTCTTTATTATGACTAAGCTACCCGTGGGAATAGCAGGTGTTTTGGTGGCTGCTATTTTTGCAGCGTCTATGAGCACGGTCTCTTCAAACATTAACTCCATTGCTACTGCATATACAGTTGATATACATCGTTTTGTTAATCCTAATATGAACGACAAGCAAAAACTAAAACTAGCTCGATGGGCTAGTGTAGTGTTTGGGGTATTGGGCTGTGGCTTTGCCCTGCTAATGGCTACGTGGAATATCTTGTCGCTATTTGATTGGTTTAACACCATGCTCGGTTTGTTAACCAGTGGGCTAGGTGCGCTATTCTTGATGGGTATTGCATTTGATCGAATTGGAGGGAGGTCTGCACTTGTGGGTTTTGTGTTGGGCACAGCTATTTTGCTAATAATATCGATATACACCAATCTGTCGTTTTTGATGTATGGTTTTGTTGGAATGACTACCATTACCATTATATCGCTAATTACTAGTTTTATACTCCCTCGCCAAGAGCGCAATCTAGATGGTTTGACATGGAAACTTAGACCAAAAGCTAAGTAAACAACATATCAAATATTGCTTTGTGTGTAGTTTGCCACAAATGTCGTTTATTTTATTTGTAACATTGCGATGTATTGTTGTTTGGGTAGTAAAATATGCTTTGCTTTTGCTAAACAGTGCTTTGCAGTAATGTAATTACCGTAACTATCGGTATTTGCTTTTGATTTTTTTGATAAATATAATAAAAAGTGTAATTTTTTTGCTTTTTGTGTTGTTTTTTGGTTTAAACTGGTTATCTTTGTGGTGAAATAATGATTAAATGTAAGCCGTTCGGTGGTTGAGGTTGCAAATTAGTAAATATTTAACCTTTGGGCGGTGTGCTTACAACATAATTTAGAACTTCCTTTTTAAAACAAATATAGTTTTGTGGGTGCTACGCTGAGAAGCGGTGCACCCTCCTTTTTTTGTCTATTCCTCAAATTTGTGTGTCGTGGTTTGTTGCTAGTAATACATAAATTGCTATCTTTGTCTAAGCTATTTAATTAGCCGAACTCTAGAACTGTTAACTAATAAATTAAAAAGATGAAGTTACTAAATCTATTCTTCTCGCTATTTGCGTTACTATTGATTGGTTGCGCTAGCCAAACCGAGAGTAGCAGTTTCTCGTTACCCTATGAGAAATATTCGCTAGATAATGGGCTCGAAGTTGTGTTGAGCCAAGATACTAGCGACCCAATTGTTACTGTTGCCATAAAGTATCACGTAGGATCATCTCGTGAGAAGGTTGGCAAAACGGGTTTTGCACACTTTTTTGAACACATGCTGTTTCAGCGCTCAGAGAATCTTCCTCGCAACGCCTTCTTTACCAAGATAGACGAGTTGGGTGGTTCGTTCAACGGCTTTACTAGCCAAGAGGGAACATGTTACTTTGAGACTGTGCCACGCAATGCGCTAGAGAAAATTTTGTGGATGGAATCTGACAGAATGGGTTTCTTTATTAACACCGTAACCGAAGGTGGTCTTCGTCGAGAGATTGACGTTGTGTCTAACGAGAAACGCCAAGGCGAAAATCGTCCCTATGGTCACCTAAACTCTTTGATACTATCAAATTTCTACCCACAAGGTCACCCATATAGCTGGACTGTGATTGGCGAAATTCCAGATC
The DNA here is from genome assembly GCA_964370235.1 of uncultured Rikenellaceae bacterium. GTDB lineage: Bacteria > Bacteroidota > Bacteroidia > Bacteroidales > Rikenellaceae > CAYJIL01. Next base: position 5,950 of record CAYJIL010000023.1, read on the forward strand.
TACGCTCTGCGACAGTAGAGGATGTAAAAGAATTCTATTCGGAGTTCTATGTTCCTGCTAATGCTACGCTAGTGATTTCGGGCGATTTTGATGTTGAGCAAACAAAAGCGCTAGTTCAAAAATATTTTGGCGAAATTGCCAAAGGGCCAGCACCTGAGCCACTACCAGTAACTCCAGTTACCCTTACACAAGACAAAAAGATTGTGTATAGCGATAGTTATGCACAAACACCACTACTAGCAATGGTGTATTCTACGGTAGAGACAAACAACAAAGACAGATATGCTATTGAGCTTTTTAATGAGCTACTAGTTGGTGATGAGAGTTCGCCACTATATAAGCGACTAGTAAAAGAGAAAGCACTAGCACCCGAGGTTAGTGGTTATAATAACTCACAAGAGATTGCTGGTAATGCAATGATTTATGCAACAGCACTAGAGGGTGTTAGCCTAAACGATCTTTATAACCAAATAGACAGTGTAATTGCCGAGTTTGGCGATAAAGGTGTCGATGAGCAAGCGTTACAAAAATATAAAAACAAAATCGAAACCAACATATACAACCAAATTGTCAGCACACAAGGCAAGGCAATTAATCTGGCAGTTTCGAACACATTCTCCGATCGTCCCGACCAAATTGTCGAAGACCTAAAGCAATACAGAGCTGTAACGGCAGAAGATATAATGGCTGTGTATGAAAAATACTTTAAGAATGCCAAAAAACTAGCTGTGAGCATTGTTCCTGTTGGGCAAGAGACTTTGGCAGTAGATGGTTCGCTAGTAGCACAAGTCGACCAAGAGTCTATCGAAGACCAGCAACTATCGAGCCAAGCGGGCGAAATAGTAGATGACCCTTATGAGTTTAGCCCCTCAAAGATTGACCGCACAAAAGAGCCCGAATATTTGGCTAACACACCAATGGTTGCAGCTCCAAAGGTATGGAGTAGCAAAGTGGGGCAAATCGAGGTGCGTGGTATAAAGTACAGCGAACTTCCGCTTGTTAACTTTAATATCACAATTGCACCGGGTATGCTCAAAGACCCAAAAGGCAAGATTGGTACAGCCTACCTAACGGCTGCTCTAATGAACAAGGGTACACAACATAAAACAGCCGATGAGCTAATGAATGCTATTGGTATGTTGGGGGCTTCGATACATGTTTCGGCATCAAACGAAAATATCGTGATTGGCGGTAACTGTTTGGTTGATAACTTTGCGGCGGTTGTTGCCATTGTCGAAGAGATGATACTTCACCCACGTTGGGATGCTGATGCCTTTGAGATCGAAAAAAACAAAGTGCTAGAGAGCCTAAAAATGAGCTCGACCATGCCAGCCAACATAGCTAGTCAGGTTATGAGAAACTCTATGTTTGGTGCTCAAAACCAAGAGTCAAACTCGGTGATGGGTACACCAGAGAGCATCGAGGCTATCACGCTTGACGACCTAAAGGCTTTTTATGGACAATATGTATCGTCTAATGCAGCAAAGCTTAATGTAGTAGGTGATTTGAGTGCCGAGCAAATAGAAAAGAGCATTGCATCGCTTAGCCAAAAGTGGGAGGCAAAAGAGTTTGAGCCATTCACCTATGCTAGCAGCTATCCCGACATGAAGGGTAAGGTGCTATTTATTGACTATCCCGATGCACGTCAGTCCTATATATTAATAGGTGGTCATAGTGTGGGCATAAACAACAAAGATGCATACCCGCTAACGGTAGTTAACGAAAAGCTAGGCGGAAGTGCAGGTGCACTACTATTCAAAGTCCTACGCCTAGAGCGTGGTTACACCTATGGCGCATACTCTGGCTTTAGACAAGGCAAAGTGGGCACGTTCTATGCTCAATCGAGTGTTCAGGCAACTGTTACTCGTGAGTCGCTAGATATTTTCGAAGATATTCTAAGCAACTACGAAGAGACGTTTGACCAAGAGATGCTATCGTCAACAATATTTATGTTAAAGGCACAAAGCTTTAGTGCTTATGAGACACCGGGTGCGTTAATTGGTATTTTGGGCTCTATTTCAAAATATGGTTTGCCAGATAACTTTATCGAAGAGCGTGAAAAGGTGCTCGATAACTTTACCCTAGAGCAGGCAAAAGAGCTAATAGATAAGTATATCGACATAGATAATATGACCGTTGTAGTGGTAGGCGACAAAAAGAGCCAGCTATCGGCAGTTAAGAAAGCCGACATAGGCGAGGTTATTGTTGTCGATAAGGACGGAAACAAAATCTAATACCTATATATCACCTATGATAGTGTACTCCCACCAAAGAGCTGTTCTTTGGTGGGAGTTTTTTGTCGACTAAATCTTATAGTTTATAATTATATTTGGTGAAATGGCGAAAATGTTTGGTGATTTGCAAAATAATTATTATATTTAAAGACTTTATCTACGTAAATATTAACGATTGTTCAACCCAAATCCAAATCGCTATGAAAAAATATTTGCCAAACGAGATCAAAAACATTGTTTTGCTGGGGAGCTCAGGCTCGGGTAAAACGACTTTTGCCGAGGCTATGGCCTACGAGGGCAAAGCTATCGACAGACGAGGAACTATTGAAGCCGGCACTACAGTTTCCGACTACAACGAAATGGAGCAACTCCACAAAAGGTCGATTTACCCGTCACAGCTTTTTGCCGAGTACAATAACTATAAGATAAACATCATCGATCCTCCGGGTTCGGATGATTTCTGTGGAGGTTTATTCTCTGCCTTTAAGGTTGCCGATGTGGGTATTCTGTTAATTAATGGACAGAATGGTTTTGAGGCAGGAACCGAAATTCAGGCAAGATATGCTCGTCAACACAAAAAGCCAATTATATCGATAATAAATCAGCTCGATAGCGAGAAGGCATCGTGGGATGAATCACTAGAGTCGATAGTGTCGTCATTTGCTGTTAAACCAGTGGTGGTGCAGTATCCTGTGACAGTGGGGCCAGGCTTCGATGGCTTTATCGATGTATTATTGATGAAGTACTACAAATTTAAGGGCGACACAGGCGAGCGTGAGGAGTTGCCAATTCCAGAGCAAGAGCAAGAGCGTGCAGCCGAGTTACACAACGAGCTAGTAGAGCGTGCAGCCGAGAATGACGAAGGCTTAATGGAGTTATACTTCGAAAAGGGTAACCTTACCGAAGATGAACTTCGTAGCGGTTTGAAATTGGGCTTGGCACGTCGTGACCTAATCCCCGTATTCTGTGGATCGGGCAAGATGGACATAGGCACAAAGCGTCTGCTAGAGTTTATTACAAACGTAGCACCGGGGCCAGTCGAAGCACCTAACGTAATTACAACCGACCTAGAGGAGATAGAGCCAAACCCAGATGGTGCACCAGCGCTATTCGTATATAAAACTGTTATCGAGCCACACTTGGGTGAGGTATCATATTTTCGTGTAGTATCGGGTTCTATTACCGAGGGTATGGAACTTGTAAACAACAGCAATGGCAACAAAGAAAAGCTAGCGCAGTTGTTTGTGCCAATGGGTAAGGGGCGTGTAAAAGTTACCGAACTAGCAGCAGGTGATTTGGGTTGTAGCGTTAAGCTAAAGCATACCAAAACTAACGATACGCTTGCAGCAGCAGGCACCGAGTGGAAAGTCGAGCCAATTCACTTCCCCGACCATCGCTATCGCACAGCAGTTAAGGCTGCCAATAGCTCCGATGACGAGAAATTGGGCGAGATTCTTCATAAGGCACACTACCAAGATCCTACAATTCATGCCGAATATGTTAAGGAGCTTCGCCAAACAATCCTATCGGGACAAGGCGAGCACCACCTTAACATCCTAAAGGCACAAATTGCCAAGGAGCACAAAATAGATATAGAGTTCTTTGCACCTCGCATTCCATACCGTGAAACAATCACAAAGGTGGCTATGGCAGACTATCGCCACAAGAAACAGTCGGGTGGTGCAGGTCAGTTTGGCGAGGTTCACATTATAATTGAGCCTTATACCGAGGGTGACACACCAAAGAACAAGTACAAAGCAGACGGAAAAGAGGTTGTTCCTAACATAAAGAGCAGCGAGGTACATCCGCTAGAGTGGGGTGGTAGCCTTATCTTCCACAGCTGTATAGTTGGTGGATCTATCGACTCTCGTTTTATGCCTGCAATTGTTAAGGGTTTGATGGAGAAGATGGAACAAGGGCCTCTTACTGGTTCCTATGCACGTGATATTCGTGTGCTAGTGTATGATGGTAAGATGCACGCAGTAGACTCAAACGAAATTTCGTTTAAGCTAGCAGCTCGCAATGCATTTAAAGAGGCATTCAAAAAAGCAGGCCCAAAGATTATGGAGCCCGTATATAGCGTTGAGGTGCTTGTGCCAAGCGAGAAACTGGGCGATGTAATGAGCGATTTGCAAAATCGTCGTGCTATGATCGAGGGTATTACTAGCGAAAAGGGTTTTGAGATAATTGCTGCAAAAGTGCCTTTGGCTCAGATGTATCGTTACTCAACTACGCTTAGTTCGCTGTCGAATGGTCGTGCAACCTACTCTATGAAGTTTGCTTCATATGAGCAAGTGCCAGCCGATGTGCAGCAGAAACTACTTCAGGATTACACCGATGGTGACGATGAGTAGAGAATGATATTTTGCCAAAATATTACCAAGGTGGTGGGGAGTTAATTCTTCCTGCCACCTCTCTTTTTGGGCTGTAACATGGTTTGATTTGTGGTTGAGGTTTAGTGGTGCTTGTAGTGTATGATCTTCACTTTACTGTGTTTAGGTGATGAAAATAAAAAAAAATAATTATCTTTGCACCACAAAATGACATGAGGGGTTGGTACAATAGTGTACAGATGAGTAATGTCACAATGATTTTATTATGAAAAGTATCGAAATTAAAGGTCTTAAAAGAGAGGCTTTTGGCAAGAAAGAAACTAAGAATTCAAGAAAAGAAGGTCTTATCCCATGTGCTATCTACGGTGGTGGCGAGACAGTTCACTTTAGCGTTAACGAGAGCGATCTAAGAGATCTTATCTACTCTCCAGCATCTTTCATCGTAAACTTCGACATCGAGGGTGCAAAAGAAGTAGGTGTAATGCGTGAGGTTCAGTTCCACCCAGTTGAAGATAACGTTCTTCACATCGATTTCTACCGTGTACAAGCTGGTAAGCCAGTTGCTATTGATATCCCAGTTAAGCTAACAGGTAACTCAGAAGGTGTTAAGCAGGGTGGTAAGCTTACGCTATCTAAGCGTAAGATCACTGTTTCGGGTCTTGAGGCTAACCTACCAGACACTATCGACGTTGATATCACTAACCTTAACCTAGGTCAGTCAGTCTTCGCAGGTGATCTTGTTCTAGAGAATCTTACTCTACTTACTCCTGCTACTACAGCTATCTGTGCTGTTAAGATGACTCGTGCTGCTCGTGGTGCTGCTGTTGCTGCTGCACTTGCTGCTCAAAAAGCGGGTAAGAAGTAATTTATATCAGACTAACTAAATTCACGTAAAGTGAAATCTTTAATAGTCGGAATTGGTAATATTGGCGCAGAATACGCCAATACACGCCATAATATAGGTTTTAAGGTATTGGACGCTCTTTCTAAGGCGTCCAATATCGTTTTTAGTAGTGATCGTTACGGTGCAGTTGCCGAGTTTAGACACAAAGGGCGAACTGCTATTCTTCTAAAGCCATCCACCTACGTTAACCTAAGTGGAAAGGCGGTCTCTTATTGGATGCAGCGTGAGCGTATTCCACTAGAGAATGTGTTTGTAATTGTAGATGATATTGCAATCCCTTATGGTACTCTTAGAATAAGAGGCAAGGGTAGCGATGGAGGGCACAATGGTTTAAAAAATATTACATCGGTGCTTGGTACAGCAGCCTATTCGAGGCTACGTTTTGGGATTGGAGGCGACTTCCCCAAAGGTATGCAGGTAGACTATGTGCTGGGTGAGTGGAGCGATGCCGAAACAGAGGCAATGCCCGAGAGGCTTGATATGTGTATTGAGACCATCAAGTGCTTTATGCTACAAGGTATTGAGCGAACAATGAACTCATATAACAATAAGTAACAATGTCAGAGGTTAGAGTTGATAAGTGGTTGTGGGCGGTGAGAATATACAAAACTCGCTCGGTGGCGGCTGATGCATGTCGCTCAAACCACGTTCTTGTGAATGGTACAACAGTAAAACCTTCGCGAGAAATAAAAGTAGGTGACAAGGTTCAAATCAAAAAAATGCCTATAACCTATTCATACGAGGTTGCCAAGGCAATATCTTCGAGGGTGGGTGCTCCGTTAGCTGCCGAGGCTGCAATAAATGTCACCCCACAGGAGGAGATGGATAAATTAAAGCAAAATATTGCTATCTTTGCTAGACGAGATGCGGGTACTGGGCGACCAACCAAAAAAGAGCGTAGAGACATCGACACGCTCATGGATGAGTTTTCGGGTAACGATCTTTGGGACGAAGAAGATGACGATATTTAACCAACGACTATGTATATAGCAAAACTGAAAAGAGGCGAGAATATAGCAGAATATCTGCTATATATTTGGCAGATAGAGGATCTTATTAGAGCACTTGATTTCAATCACGAAAAAATCAACCAAATATTGGTTGTTCCACAAGGGCTTGATGAGGCAAAGAGCGAGGCAGCTCTTTCGTGGTATGAGGGCATTACCAATATGCTAATATCCGAAGACAAGAAAGAGAGTGGCCATATTAGCCACACCGAGCATCTAGTTGCCGATATTCACGATTTGCACCTACGTCTTTTGGCTAATCCTGTGATTCAGCCTAGTTATAGAGCTAAGTTTTCGGCACTAGAGCCATATTTGCCTATGCTAAGAGCCGAGCTAAAAGGTGGCGAAGCTATGAGCGATACTATGCTTATGTTCAAGGCGCTATATTCTGTAATATTGCTTAGGCTAAAGGGTAACACACAAAGTAGTCATGCTAGCGATGTAATTGAAACTGTGTCGCCAGTGGTTGCGCTACTTGCCGATACCTACAAAAAGGTGGAGCAGGGCGAAATAGATCTTTTCAAGGAGGAGTAGCGTGGGACGAATTTTGGCAATAGATTTTGGGCGCAAGCGCACAGGTATCGCAGTTACCGACCCTTTGCACATTGTAGCCTCGCCGCTAGAGACGGTTCCTACACACGAGCTAATGCAGTTCTTGAAAAAATATACGAGCGAAAATAGTGTTGAGCTCATTGTTATGGGCTTGCCCAAGCAGATGGACGGTAGCTATTCAGAGTCATACAAGTATATCGAACCATTTGTTCGCAGGCTACAAAAAGAGATGCCTGATATGCCGCTAGAGTATCAGGACGAAAGATTTACTAGCAAAATGGCAATGAGTGCCATGATTGAGGGTGGAGTTAAAAAAAGCGATCGTCGAGATAAAGCCCTAGTAGATAGGGTGAGTGCATCGATAATTCTTCAATCATATTTAGATAGAGTAAAATTTTAAGAAAATGGTATATCCAATATATATATATGGTTCTGCTGTTCTTCGCAAAGAGACAACAGAAATTACTGCAGACTATCCCGAGCTAAAGAAGCTAATTGAGGATATGTTTGAGACAATGTACGACACATCGGGCGTTGGGCTTGCTGCTCCACAAATAGGTATTCCTATACGACTGTTTGTAATTGATGCCTCGCCCTTTGACGAAGATGATGCCGAGCTTGCAACGTTTAAAAAGGTATTTATTAATGCCGATATTTATGAGCGTACTGGCGAGGATGAGTACTTTGAAGAGGGGTGTTTGAGTATTCCAAACATACGTGAAAATGTACAAAGAAAAACAGTAATTCGTATGCGCTATATGGACGAAAATTTTGTAGAGCACGACGAAGAATTCTCGGGTATTGCAGCTCGTATTATACAGCATGAGTACGACCACATCGACCAAATGATGTTTGTCGATCACCTTTCGCCACTAAGAAAAAGACTAATTAGTGGTAAGCTAACAAAGATGGCTAAGGGTGACTACAAGGCAGCCTACCGTACAAAACTAGTAAAGTAAATAAAAATCTACCCTTCGCTTTTTGTGAGCAGGGTAGATTTTTTTATATTTACCAATTGATAAATCATAGCTAAAGAGCAAAATGGAGGAGCGCAAGCAGTTAGCAGCAGCATTCATAGAGAGTACAGGGGATAATATATTCCTGACAGGTCGTGCAGGTACGGGCAAGACCACTTTTTTGCGCTCGTTGCATCAGTACACATCAAAGCGTATGGTTGTAGTTGCGCCTACGGGTGTGGCTGCTCTTAATGCAGGTGGTGCAACTATTCACTCCTTTTTTCAGCTAAAACCACAAACCTATCTGCCGGGTATAACAAAGCTAGAATTCAAGGCAAGTAGGCAAAAACGCTCGCTCTTTACATCGCTAGATTTGCTAGTAATAGACGAGGTGAGTATGGTGAGAGCCGATTTGCTCGACTCTATTGATGCCACGTTGCGATATTATAGAGGTGTAAATCGCCCCTTTGGTGGTGTACAACTTCTTTTGATTGGCGACCTTTTGCAGCTATCGCCCGTGGTAGCCGACCAAGAGTGGGAGCATCTTAACAAATTTTACCGCACCCCATATTTCTTTGAATCACTCGCTCTTATCGAGAGTTCATACCAGTCTATCGAGCTAACACACATATATAGGCAAAGCGATTCTGAGTTTATAGATATACTCAACGCATGTCGTGATTGCCGATATGACAAGGTGCTGTTCGATAAGCTAAATAGCCGCTATATTCCCAATTTTGATACTCCTAGCGGGTATATAACACTAACCACACACAACTACAAAGCACGAGCTATCAATTCCCAAAAGATTGAGCAGCTCACCACTCCTAGCTACACCTTCACGGCAAGTGTGTCGGGTGAGTTTGGCGAAAATATATATCCATGTGCCTATGAGTTAACGCTCAAACAAGGTGCTCAGGTAATGTTTGTAAAGAACGATAGTTCGCCCCAAAAACGCTACTATAATGGCAAGATAGGGCAAATTACCGACATTGGCGATAATTTTATTGAAGTTGAGTGCGATGACGATGGTCAAGTCATTATGGTTGATATTGAGGAGTGGCAAAATAATAGATATAAAGTTAACACCCAAACAAAAGAGCTAGAGACCGAGCAGATAGGGGCTTTTCGCCAATATCCGCTTGCGCTTGCTTGGGCAATAACAATACACAAAAGCCAAGGGCTCACGTTCGACCATGCTGTGATTGATGCTAGTGAGGCATTTACACATGGTCAAGCATATGTTGCTTTGTCTCGTTGTCGCTCGCTTGAGGGGTTAGTTTTGTCGGGCAAAATAGGTAGCTCTACGCTAATGAATAACTTTACGCTCGACGAATTTACTCGCTCTATCGAGGATAATCACCCTAGCAATACCACCTTAGAGTGTAGCCAAAACCGATATTTTAGAGATTTGCTAAGCGAATTATTCGACTTTCGTATCATTGGCTCAAAGAGTGCAATGTTGGGGGCAGTGCTAGAGTCGGCGGCAGGTAAGCTACATCCCGATTACTGCAAGAGGTGGAGCGATGCAAAACAATCTATTGAGGACGATATAGTAAAAGTTGCAAACCGCTTTTGTGCCCAAATTTCTAGTGTCGAAAAGCTAGCACAGCAAGATGAGCTCATCGAGCGATCACAAAAAGGTGCAAATTATTTTATAAACAAAATAGAGGAGCTTATTCTACCACTAATTGGTGGGTGGGATATAGAGCTCGATAATGCCGAAAACCAAAAGAGTTTGGACGATCTGTATAGCTCGTTCACCACTTTGCTATATGCCAAGGTGGAGCTATTGGCAGTTGCGGCAGCTGGCTTTGCTATTGCAGCCTACCTAGATAGGCGAGCAAAAGTAGGGCTCGAAAAACCCAAATTTAAGAGCGTAAAAGTAAAGGAGAAAAGTTTAGATATTCAAAATCCTTTGCTATTTGACAGATTGCGTCTGTGGCGAAAAGGTGTTGCTATGGAGAACAACTCTCCGGTATATCAGGTTGCTAGCCAGCAAGCGTTGGCAGGCATCTCTACACTTTTGCCATCTACGCTCAAAGAGCTCAAAAAAGTAAAAGGCGTTGGTAATAAATTTATCGAACGCTATGGTGCTACTGTGCTTGCAATTGTCGAAGGCTATTGCCACGACCGTGGTATTCAACCCTCGCTAGAGCTAGACGATAACGTAGCACAGCAACCCAAACCAGCAAAAGAAAAAGGATCGTCTAAGCAACTTACCTTAGAGATGTTGCAACAGGGCAAGAGTGCGCTAGAGATTGCAGCTGAACGTGAATTAACCACGTCAACTGTGTGGGGGCACATAAGCCAAATTGTTGCTCAGGGTAGTATGCCTGCAACCAATTTTATGTCACAAGAGCTTATCGATCAAATCGAAGAGGCAATTTTGGCAAATCCTGATGCTTCGTTAACCCAGCTTCGAGAATCTATATCTACACCCGTAGAGTTTCATCACATTAAAATAGTTTTATCTTCTCGCAGATAATTCGGGGTATTTACCCGTTTAAAAATTGTTGATTTATAATTGTTTGGGATACAAAGGCATATAGTTAGCGTAAAAAATACGTTTACGACTTAGTGTTTGTATCTTCTATATAATAGCAATTTAGCTTGTTTTTTGATTATTTATAAGCGTATTGCTGTTAAAGTATTTGTAATTGTATTGAATAATAGCTAGTTTTGTAAAAATCGCTAATCGTAAAATGGCGGTGTTTACTGTGATATTGCTTACTCTATAAATTTAAATGTAAAATGACAAAGATTGTAAGTTCCTCAATGTCTGTTGACTGTGTTGTTTTTGGCTTTGATGGTCAAGCTCTAAAAGTCCTTTTATTACAGTGCGATGTGCCAGGGTCGGGCTTTAAATTGCCCGGTAGCATGATATATGAGAGCGAAGAGATACACACAGCAGCTTCTCGTGTGCTCGAAGAGTTAACGGGGCTAAAAGATATATACCTTAAAAATTTTGAGATATTCTCTAATCCCTGCCGTATAGAATCTACTAGCGAAATAGAGTGGCTTAATAGTACTTATGGTGTTGACGCTAGGCGTATTATCACTGTTGGTTACTATGCTCTAGTTAAACTTAATCGCAGAATGCTAGATTACACAACACAAAATGGCGCACAGTGGCATCGTGTGTCGCAGGTTAAACGATTGGCATTTGACCACAAACATATATTGTCGGTTGCCTTTGACGTGTTATTGGCACAGTTTGTAGCTACTCCAATAGTATTTGAGCTTTTGCCATCAAAATTTTCGATTAGGCAATTGCAAGATATGTATGAAAAGATACTTGACATAGAGATTGATAATCGCAATTTTCGCAAAAAACTCCTATGCTCAGACTATATTGTCGCCTCGGGCGAAAAGGAGGAGGGTGTTGCACACAAGCCAGCCCAGCTATATACGTTTGATAAGCGCAGATATGAGCGTGAACATAAATCAAAATCGAAACTTAACTTTATAAATTGGCAACTATGATAACAATGGGTATCGACGTAGGCAGCTCGTCGGTAAAGGTTTCTCTTTTTTCGAGCCAAAGCGCAAAGGCATTGGCAATGGTGTCGGCTCCCAAGAGTGAAATGGCTATAACCTCACACCAGAGTGGCTGGGCAGAGCAATCGCCAGAATTATGGTGGGAGAATGTGTTAGTAGCTATGGAGGAGGCATCTAAAAAGGCAAATATTTTGCTCTCGCAGGTGCAAGCAATTGGTATAACATACCAAATGCACGGGCTTGTAGTCGTTGACAAAAATGGCAAACCTTTGCGTGACTCAATAATATGGTGCGATAGTCGTGCCGTTGCCATAGGACAAAGTGCCTTAGAGGAGATGGGGCATGAGTATGTACTCGAAAATATGCTTAACTCTCCGGGTAATTTTACTGCCTCAAAGCTAAAGTGGGTTAAAGAGAACGAGCCACACATATATAGCCAGATTCACAAAATAATGTTGCCGGGCGATTATATCGCATATAAGCTATCGGGCGAAATGTCAACAACCAAGGGCGGTTTGTCCGAGGGTATAATGTGGAATTTTGCAAAAGATAGCCTAGCTAGTGAGCTACTAAGTCACTACCAAATAGAGGAGTCGTTACTCCCAAAGGTGTATGATAATATATCGTTACAGTCGAGGGTTTCGGCAAAAGGTGCCGAGCTAACATCGCTAAAAGAGGGCACTCCAATTTGTTATCGAGCAGGCGATCAACCCAACAACGCCTTTTCGCTAGGTGTTCTATCGCCGGGCGAAGTTGCTGCTACGGGTGGCACTTCGGGTGTGGTGTATGGAGTTACAAGCCAACGCAAAGCCGATAAGCTATCGAGAGTTAACACTTTTTTGCATGTAAATCATAACGAGCATCAAAACAGATATGGTGTTTTGTTATGCATAAATGGAGCAGCAATCCTTAATGCGTGGATAAAGCGCAATTTTGCAGCCGACTTAAGCTATGAGCAAATGAACGAGCTTGCCGATAGTGTGCCAGCAGGTAGCGAAGGAGTTGTAATTTTGCCATTTGGTAATGGTGCAGAGCGCATGCTGGGTAATCAATATACCGATGTGCTAGTTTTGGGGCTCGACTTAAATCGTCACACCCGTGCACACATTATACGAGCAGCACAGGAGGGTATAGCTTTTGCCTTTAGATATGGTATGGATATTATGGCTCAAAGTGCCATCGACCTTAACGTTATACGTGCAGGCGAGGCTAATTTGTTTCTTAGCCCAATATTCCGCCAAACACTCTCTACAATAACAGGTGCTTCTATCGAGCTTTACGATACCGATGGTTCGCTTGGTGCAGCACGTGGTGCAGCCTTGGGGGTGGGCGAGTATGCAAATGCACAAGAGGTGCTTGCTTCGCTCAACAAAACAACTTCGGTAGAGCCTATTAACGAGTGGAAAGAGCCGCTAGAGACTGCCTACAAGCAGTGGAAAACCGAATTAGAATTACGATTAATTAATAATAAATAATAAAATAAGATAATGAGTTCAATTTTTGCATCGATCGACAAGATCAAGTATGAGGGTCCTTGCTCTCAAAATCCCTTAGCATTTCGCTACTATGACGAAAACCGTGTAGTTGCAGGTAAAACCCTAAAAGAGCATTTGCGCTTTGCTACAGCATATTGGCATAGCTTTTGTGCTAACGGTAGCGACCCATTTGGTGGTGGTACAATCTCGTTCCCTTGGAATGAGTGTAGCGACCCAATTGAGGCTGCAAAAATGAAAATGGATAGTGCATTCGATTTCTTTGTAAAGATTGGTACTCCATATTACTGTTTTCACGATGTCGATGTAGTTGAGTATTGTGAGAATGTAGAGGAGAACGAGCGCAGATTGGCAGTGATGGTTGAGTATGCAAAGCAAAAACAAGCTCAAACAGGAGTTAAGTTGCTTTGGGGTACGGCAAACGTATTCTCAAATGGTCGCTACATGAATGGTGCTGGTACAAACCCAGACTTTGATGTTGTTGCACACGCAGCAGCACAAATCAAATGTGCAATTGATGCTACAATCGCTCTAGGTGGCGAGAATTATGTTTTTTGGGGTGGCCGCGAGGGCTATATGTCGCTACTAAATACCGATATGAAACGTGAGAAAGAGCATCTTGCTATGCTACTTACAAAGGCTAGAGACTATGCCCGTAGCAAAGGGTTTACAGGTAAATTCCTAATTGAACCTAAGCCAATGGAGCCTACTAAGCACCAATACGATTTTGATAGCGAAACAGTAATTGGTTTCCTTCGCCACTGGGGTCTCGATCAAGATTTTAAACTTAATATCGAAGTTAACCACGCAACGCTTGCAGGGCATACATTTGAGCACGAGCTACAATGTGCTGCCGATGCCGATATGCTTTGGAGCATCGATGCAAACCGTGGTGACTACCAAAATGGTTGGGATACAGACCAGTTCCCAATCAACCTACAAGAAACCATTGAGGCTATGCTAGTAATCATCAGAGGTGGTGGTATTGGCGGTGGTATCAACTTTGATGCAAAAATTCGCCGTAACTCTACCGACATCGAAGATATTTTTATTGCACACATTTCGGGTATGGATACCTTTGCTCGTGCATTCCTTGCAGCGCACGATATGCTAGAGTCTTCGCCCATCGAAGCTATGCGAGCAGAGCGTTACTCTTCGTTTGATAGTGGTATGGGTGCTAAGTTCGAGGCTGGTGAACTTTCGTTAGAGGATCTTTGTAACCATGCAAAAACTGCTGGTGAGCCTGCTACAACAAGTGGTAAGCAAGAGCGTTATGAGCAAATTCTTGCTAACTCATATTAGTATTACTCGCTAGTATGAGCTAGCGAAGATATAGTATTTGGGCAGAGTTTTGTATTACTAAATTCTGCCCTTTTTATTTCTAATCCAAAATTAACTATTGATATGGGAAAAAGTAGAGAACAATATTTACGCTTTATAACGGTTGTAGCTACCCTAGGTGGTTTGCTGTTTGGTTATGACACGGCTGTTATTTCGGGTACGGTTGCTTCGCTCAAATATAACTTTATAGACCCTCTTGCCTTGGGCGAGATGGCCGCTAATTCTATGCTTGGCTTTGCAATTTCGTCGGCACTAATAGGCTGTATTATTGGTGGTGCAATTGGTGGTTACATTACCTCGGCTATTGGTAGGCGCAATGGCTTGCGACTTACTGCACTGCTATTTTTAATGTCGGCAATTGGTTCTGCATATCCCGAAATGGGAATGGGAGGTTCGGCTGCAGATGCACTGCCTCAGTTTATCTTCTTTCGCATTTTGGGTGGTGTTGGAGTTGGTATGGCATCTATGTTTGTACCAATGTACATTGCCGAAATTGCTCCAGCCTCAAGGCGTGGTGCGCTAGTTTCTTTTAACCAATTTGCGCTCATCTTTGGTATGTTGGTGGTCTATTTTGTCAATTATTTCATTTCGTTGCAGGGCGACGATATGTGGATACACCAAATAGGGTGGCGCTATATGTTCCTTTCGGAGGTGATACCTGCTACACTGTTTGGTGTCTTGCTGTGGTTTGTGCCCGAGAGCCCACGTTGGCTTATGATAAAGGGGCGTAAAAAAGAGGCTTTAGCAGTGCTATCTACCATTAACGAAGACGAGCAAGCACAGCGAGAGTGTGCCCAAATCGAAGAGTCAATCAATAGCCAAAGCAAAACCAAAGGTTCGCTCTTGAGCTATGGTGTAGGTGTTATTGTTATTGGTATTATGCTCTCTGTTTTCCAGCAATTTGTGGGCATTAATGTTGTGCTTTACTATGCTCCCGAGATATTCAAGAACATGGGGCTTGGAACAAATGCAGCTCTTATGCAAACCATAATTGTGGGAACTATCAATCTAGCTGCTGCTCTAACGGCAGTATATACGGTAGATCGCTTTGGGCGTCGTCCGCTAATGATTGCAGGTAGTGTTGGTATGGCAGTTGGTATGATTGCTTTGGGCTTTACGTTCTTTTTTGAATCTACGGGTTTGGTTTCGCTCATCTCTATGCTGGTTTATACGGCAGCCTTTGGTGTTTCGTGGGGGCCTGTTTGCTGGGTGCTTTTGTCAGAGATATTCCCAAACAAAATACGCTCTGGAGCAATGGCAATTGCAGTTGCAGCGCAGTGGATTGCAAACTATTTGGTGTCGTGGACATTCCCAATGATGAATGGCTCATCGTTCTTGACCGAACACTTTAACCAAGGTTTTGCATATTGGGTATATGGAGCAATGGCGGTGCTTTCGGCATTCTTTATGCTAAAATATGTGCCCGAAACCAAGGGGCAAAAGCTCGAAGATATGGAGAAATTATTTAAGAAATAACTTCATATTACAATACAAAAAAAGTTGTCTTGAACCTTCAAGACAACTTTTTTTGTATTGTAACAACTTATAGAGTAAACAGTGTGACTCCTACTTGCAGGTAGCCTTTGTCGGCCTGTGGGTTCCACATTGCCATAATAAACACTGGTAGTTCATAGCCTAGCAAATCTATTTTATTCGAAATCTTAGCAGTTGTTTGAACAATACCTGCTCCCGTTCCAAAAAAGTTGGGGCTATCGTCGCCACCAGCTAGTGCAAATGCTCCGCCCACGCCCAAATCTACAACCCAGTCCTCGTAGCGATATACGCTGTATTCGATATTACAGAACGTTGAATATAGATTCTTGCTATTGCTTGCGTCTCGGTCTCTACCAAATAGCACGGTAGACCAGCTAAGCGTTAGAGGGAAATTGTCGTTGAACTTATACTTGAGCGTAGCGTCCAAAAATCGACCAGTTTCTGCAGCGTTATAGTTAAAGAACTCTTTGTTGTTGTAGGCTGCACCTTCCGAGAAATTATAGGTATCTACTAGTGTAAACGACAAGCCTTTTACGCTATACGAGGCATAATAGTTAAACTCCTTGTACACGCCTACGCTATTTGCACCTCCCCAAAATCCAAACTTCAAGTTTTTGTTTAGTGCCGAAAATCCCACATCTGCCGTTAATACCATTCCGTCTGCTACCTCGCCACCACGCCATAGGTGCATGTTTTGTAAATTTGCACTCATAGTAGGTTGTGCCTTTATGTTAAGCGTGGCTGTGGTAAGCAGTAGTGTTAATATAAATAGAATGTGTTTCATATCCCCGGTCTATTTATACTCGTTGGGGATGGTTGGCATTGCTCCGTTTTGGGTACAAACAAAAGCCGATATTCTAACAGCTCTCAAGTGTGCATCTTTTACACAATCGCCACGCAAAATAGATGCAATAAACGTTGCCGTAAACGAATCTCCTGCGCCCACAGTGTCTGCAACCTCTACCTTTGGAGTAGCAACAAACGATACATTGCCGGGGGTAAATACATAACTACCATTAACACCACAAGTTAGAATCAGCATTTCGAGCTTGTGTTTAGCAAGCAGAATCCAACATTTGTCCTGAAGATCTATGCCCGGGTAGCCAAACATGCGGCTAATGGTTACAAGCTCTTCGTCGTTAATTTTAAGTATATTACATCTCTCGATAGAGTCTGTGATAATCTCTTTGGTATAGAAACCTTGTCTTAGATTAATATCAAAAACACGATATGTGCCCTCGCCACTAGGCATTGTGTCCAAAAACTTACGCATAGTCTCGCGAGTAACAACACTACGTTGTGCTAGCGAACCAAAACACACCACCTTGGTATTTAGTGCTAGTTGCTCAAGCTCTGGCGTAAATGGTATATTATCCCACGCTACACCCTCTTTAATTTCGTACATTGGTACGCCATTTGGGTCTAGTTCTACGCCCACTGTACCTGTCGAGTATGGTACTTTCTCGATTATATACTCTAGCTTGTTTGTGTCAAACTGCTCTAGTAGCTCGTTACCTAGTTTGTCGTCACCAATTGCGCTCACCACCTTTGATTCAAAACCAAATTGTGATACGTGGTATGCAAAGTTTGCTGGTGCTCCACCTATTTTTCTTCCCTCTGGCAGCACATCCCATAGTGCCTCTCCAATTCCTACGATATACTTCATTATATTAATTCTTCTTTTTTAATGTGTGATTTAACAAGTGCGTAATATAGTATAACTACCTCGCACACTACTACTAGTGACCATGTCCATTGCCATGAATCTAGGCTGTCGGCCATAAAGCCCTGTATTAGCGGGAACATTGCTCCACCAAATACGCCCATCATAAACACGCCCGATGCCTTTGAGGTGTATTCCTTTAGTCCTTTTACGGCTAGTGTAAAAATAGCTCCCCACATAATCGAGTGGCAAAGACCAACCGAGATAAGTATCCATAAATTCTCTGTAAAGATAGCGATAATTGTTAGGATGATTGCGGCAACTGCTGTAACAACTAGCTGTGTGCGTGCCGAAATATTATTCAAGAAACTCGAGAATATTCGTCCTATCATCAATCCACCCCAGTATAGTGTTGCTAGCAATGCTGGTATGCCTAGCTCGTTGCCATAGATTGTGAGGTTGTCACTACCCAAAAAATGTAGTGGGCTACCTTTTTCGATGAGCTCCATAGCGTGTAGGTTTACATTTACACCAATTGCTACTTCGCCACCAACATAAAAGAATATTGCAATTACACCCCACTTTAGGTGGCTAAAAGACCAGATGCTACGCTTCATTTTCTCGGCACTAAAGGTACCATCTATGTTTGGTAGTTTTAGTCTATAAGTCATTGCTGTTATTACAGCAATGGCTATTGCCATAATAATAAACGGAACGATAAGTTGGCTTGATTCTACGCTGCTAATTGCTACACCCGAGAATATGATTCCTGTAACAAAAAACGGAGCGATGGTAGTGCCAAATGAGTTGATAGCACAAACTATGCTCATTCGTTGTACGGGCTGTGTGCCCGGTAGGTCATAGGCGTTAACATAGGGGTTGATAACAACTTGTAGAATGGCAGCCGATGTTCCCATCAAGAACGAGCCAATCAAGAATACAAAATAGCCCCAAGGTACATAGTCTTGTCCAAAGCTCACCCCTGCATCTTTAAAATATGTTGCAAATAGCGATGCTATAAGGTAAAAAACAAGTCCACCAACCATAACTACCAATGCTCTCATTAGTGTTGTCTTGTAACCAACCCTATCTATCCACTTGCCCCCTAATGGGCTATTAATTAAATAGCCCAAAAAGAAGAAGAAAGGTATGAGTGTGGTAAGTGTATTTTGTAATCCACTAACCTCCGATAGAAAAGCAATTTGCAGAGGTGCCTGAAACTGTCCGTTTACGGTTGTCAAAAATCCAACTATAAAGTATATAAGGGTTAGCAATACAAAGGGTGCTAATCCGTAGCTATTCTTTTGGCTCATAACTCTTAGTTTGTTAGATGATTGTTTCAAGAATTGTCATTGCTCCACTCTCTTTAATCTTTTCGACCATCGAAAGATAACACTCAACAAATGCGTTGTTAGCTGCTAGGTCTACCGCTACAAATGGTGATGCTGCAAGGAATAGTTTTGCATCGTCACTCTCTATCTTTGCCTTGTCATCTGCTGTGATACATGGCTCGAATATTTCGTAACCAACACCTTTGTCGTCGATCTGATATTTTAGGTAGTGGCGGTATGCTGCAATTAGGTATGCTATGCGTACCATGTCGTCGCCACCTGCTACCATTTTAGCCGCAATTGGCATAACATATACTGGGAACTTAGCTGCACCATCGCCACAAAGACGAGAAATTTGGTCGCTAACAGAGCTGTTTGCAAAACGCTCGACAAGTATCTGCTTATATAGCTCTAGGTCTGTATTCTTGGGTGCAGGAACATAAGGCGTAACGTCTATGTTCATAAAGTCTCTAACAAACTTAACAATGCGCTCGTCTCTCATTGCCTCGTCTACTTTGCGGTAACCGCTTAGTAGCGATGGGTACGACAGTAGCGTGTGCGAAGCATTAAGTAGCGATAGTTTCATGTTCTCATAAGGTGCTACATCGTCAGTAAATTCAACTCCTACCTTCTCCCACTGTGGGCGTGAGGCTGCAAACTTATCTTCGACTACCCACTGCAAATAATCTTCGCAATATACTGGTGCTTTGTCTTCTCTATCTAGTGTAGCATTAATGCGCTCAACATCGGCAGGAGTCGTAGCTGGTGTAATTCTATCTACCATGCTGTTTGGGTAGGTGATATTCTGCTGTGCCCAAGCTGCTAGTTGTGCATCTTGCTTTGCAAAGAATGTCGAGAATATCTTACCACATACATCGCCATTGTGTTGTAGGTTGTCACACGAAAGAATTGTGATTGCACCTGCTCCACTGCTAATACGGCGGCGAAGTCCCTCGGCAACAATACCAAATACACTCTTTGGTGTAGATGGGTTAGCTATATCGTTTTGCACCATTTCGCTATCTAGGTTATATCCACCCTCGGTAATTGTTAGCGAGATAATGCGTATATTGCTATCTGCAATTTTGTTAATGATGGCATCTAGGTTATCGCCACTCCAAAATAGTTCATTTAACGAACCAATCCACTCTACGCTATTATTGCCATCACGACCACACACAGTTAGCGAATACTCGCCATTTTGCTCCTTTAGCTTACTGTATAGCGTCTCGTCCTGCGGCATAATCATAGCACCACAAATACCCCATTCACCGCTACCTCCTAGGTTGAGTAGCGCATTAGTGTAACTCTCTAGGTGTGCACGATGGAAATTACCAACTCCAAAATGTAGGATACCCGATTTGATCTCTTCTCTGTTGTAATTATAATTTCTAGTATTCATAGTTAAATATTTTAATTGGTTTGTTTATGCAAATGTATAATTAACACTAAAATAGAGGAAATAAATTACGATTTATTTTTCTGGGAACGTTACCGCAAACGTTCCCAAAATATGCAAACGTTCCCAAAATCTGTTAATTTTGCTTTGTTTCTTTGTTTTTTGCATTAATCCATAATTGAATATTGGCTATCGATTGTGATTTTGTTTTATTGTTGGTGATTTAGTGTGTAAATATTATTATATTTGTAAGTGATAAATTGTAGATGATACGATAGTACTAAAATGTAATTTTGCCATAAATAGAACACTAATAAATGAAGCGAGTAACAATAAAAGATATAGCAAACCACCTAACTATTTCGGTATCGTCGGTATCACGAGCACTTTCGGGCGACAAAAATATTCGTCGAGAGACAAAAGAAGCAGTGCTCGAAGCGGCAAAATTATTAGGGTACAAGCCCAATCCCGTTGCTACAAACCTAAAGTATGGCCGCACCAATACTATTGGTGTGATAGTGCCCGAAATGATTACGCCCTATGCCTCGCAGGTAATTAGCGGAATTCAAGAAGTGTTGTATGGTAGTGGAATAAAGGTAATTATTGCTCAGTCATCTGAGTCGTGGGAGAGTGAGCGTGAGAATCTTGCTACCATGGAGCGATTTATGGTTGATGGTATAATTGTTAATTTGTGTGATTTTAAACGTAACAAGTGCGAATATCAAAGGCTGCATGACGATGGTATGCCAATGGTGTTTTTTGATCGTATACCGCACCAAATGGATGTTTCGCAGGTTGTGGTTGATGATTATATGAAATCGTTTTTTCTTACCGAACATCTCATAAGGCAAGGGTGCAAACGTATTGTGCACCTGAGAGGTGCCGATGCTGTTTATAATTCGGAACTAAGAGAGAAAGGGTATAGGGATGCCCTTCAAAAGTTTAATATTCAGTTAGATTTTAGTAAGTATATAGTTAATAGTGGCTTGCGATTCGAAGATGGTAATAGGGCCGTTGGTGAGTTGCTAGCTGCAAATTTAGAGTTTGATGCAATTTTTGCATTTACCGATACCCTTGCAATTGGTGCTTTGGGGCGATTGAGAGACGAGGGAATTTGTGTGCCTAATGACGTGGCGGTTGCAAGTTTTTCGGGAACTGTGCTCTCTACTATTGTACACCCCAAATTAACGACTGTCGAACCTCCTCTTGTTCAAATGGGTAGAGAGGCAGCGCAGCTTATCCTAGAGAAGATTAAGGATCCAGAATCGCCTGCTCGTTCGATAGTGTTGGATGCTGATATTGTTTATCGTGATTCTACTAACAGGTAATATACTTCACCACTTAGCTCACGGCGATGCGG